>NZ_JBMFGY010000002.1:42977-81458 GCF_049977125.1 Acidiphilium sp.
GAGATGAAGCCGTCGGTGACGGCGCTGGCGACCGCGATGGATGAGGGGGTGGCGCAGGTCTGGGACGATGCGCCGCGCAACCAGGTGTTCGACTGGGCGGTGGGCGACGCGGCGAAAGTGGAGTCGCTGTTCGCGAGCGCCGCACATGTGACGAAGCTGCGGGTAGTGAACAACCGGATCGTGGTGAATTCGATGGAGCCACGGGCGGCGCGCGCCAGTTTTGCTGATGATCGTTGGACGTTGACCACCAATACCCAGGGCGGGTGGTTGTTGAAAGGCTGTTTGAGCCAGGCGGTGTTCAAGGTCGCGCCGGACCGGTTTCGGGTGGTGACGCCGGATGTCGGCGGCGGGTTCGGCATGAAGTTATTCGTCTATCCCGAGCATGTGATGGTTTGTTACGCCGCGCGCAAGCTGGGACGGGCGGTGAAGTGGAACTCCGAGCGGGGCGAAGCGTTTTTGTCGGACACGCATGGTCGCGATCATGTGACCGAGGCGGAATTGGCGCTCGATGCGGACCATAAATTCATTGCGATGAAGGTGCGCAACGTGGCGAACATGGGGGCGTATCTCTCGAATTTCGCGCCGTTCATTCCGACCATGGCGGGCACCAAGGTGTTGGCCAGCGTGTATGGCATGCAGGCGATCCATGCGCAGGTGTTGGGCGTGTTCACCCATACCGTGCCGGTCGATGCGTATCGCGGCGCGGGGCGGCCGGAGAGCAATTATCTGGTCGAGCGGCTGATCGATGCGGCCGCGCGCGAGCTTGGGGTTGATCGGGCGGAGTTGCGCCGGCGCAATTTCGTGGCGGCGTCCGCGATGCCGTATCGTTCGGCGATGGATCAGATGTATGATTCGGGTGATTTTCATAAAGTGCTGGATCGGGCGCTGGATATCATCGACTGGGAAGGGTTTCCGGCGCGGCGCGCGAAGGCGGTGGCGGCGGGCAAGCGGCGCGGCATCGGCATGGCGTATTATCTTGAGGCGACCGGCGGGGCGCCTGAGGAGCGGGCCGAAATCCGGTTCACCAGGGACGGTTTCGTCGATGTGTTCGTCGGCACGCAATCGACCGGGCAGGGGCATGAGACCGCCTATGTGCAGTTGGTGGGTGACCGGTTGGGGATCGATCCGGATCGGATTCGGGTGCGCCAGGGCGATACCGATGCGATTCCGCAGGGGGGCGGCACCGGTGGGGCGCGCAGCCTGTATTCCGAGGGCCAGGCGATCGCGCTGACCACCACCAGCATCATCGAGAAGGGGCGCAAAGCCGCCGCCGATTATCTGGAGGCGGCGATGGCGGATATTGCGTTCGAGAACGGCGCGTTCACCATTGTCGGCACCGATCGTTCGATCGACATCGTTTCGCTGGCGGAGACGCTGCACGCCGAGGGCGGCAATGCGCTTGATACCGCGGAGATCGCCAAGATCGACAAGCATACGTTCCCGAACGGCTGCCATATCGCCGAAGTTGAGATTGATCCCGAGACCGGCGTCGTCGCGGTCGTGCGCTATCTGGTGTGTGACGATGTCGGTACCATCGTGAATCCGATGATCGTGCGCGGCCAGGTACATGGCGGCGTGGCGCAAGGGGTCGGGCAGGCGCTGCTGGAGAACACCACGTATGATGCGGAGACCGGTCAGCTGATTTCCGGCAGCCTGATGGATTACGCGCTGCCGCGCGCGGATGACCTGCCGGATATCGAGGTCGAGTTCGTTGAGATCCCCTGTGCGTCGAACCCGCTCGGGGTGAAGGGCGCGGGCGAGGCCGGCGCGGTAGGATCACCGCCGGCGCTGATCAACGCCGTGATCGATGCGCTGGCGGCGGACGGCGTGCGCAGCATCGATATGCCCGCGACGCCGCAGCGGGTGTGGGAAGCGATCGAGCAGGGTCGTCACGCCGCGTGATCCATCTGCTGAAGCTCGCGGTCGGGGTGCGCGATATCGGTCATTTGACCGAGATCCAACATCGCCGCGCGCTCGTGGATGCGCCGCTGCGCCATCAGACGCGGAGCTTTCCGAAGCGGGCCGATGAGTTACGCGATGGCGGTTCGATCTACTGGGTGATCACCGGGGCGATACTGGTGCGCCAGCGTGTGCTCGATGTGATCGATGACGTCTGGGACGATGGTGTGCGTTGCGCCGGGTTGTTGCTCGACCCATCTCTCATCCGGGTGGCCGCAAGGCCGACCCGGCCGTTTCAGGGGTGGCGGTATCTCGCCCCGGAGGATGCACCGGTGGATATTTCGGATAATCAGGCGCGGGTCAGCGATGAATTGCCGGCCTCATTGCAGCGCAGCCTGCGCGCGCTGGCGCTGTTGCCATGATGGATTTAACCACATTGCGCAAGAAACTCCCGACGAGGATGCCGTGGTCACCGAAGACCGTGCCGGTAATCCGCATGACGGGCGTGATCGCGGCGCGCGAGGGGGCGATCAACCTCGATCGGTTCGCGGGGCCGCTGACGCGCGGGTTCGATGCCGCGAAAGCAGGCGAGAATCTGTTGATCCTGGCGATTGAGAGCCCCGGCGGGTCGCCGGTGCAATCGGATCTGATCGGCCAGTTCATCCGGCGCAAGGCGGTGGAGACCGGCGTGCGGGTGGTGGCGATCATTGGCGATGTCGGGGCTTCGGGCGGGTATTGGATTGCGTGCGCGGCCGATGAAATTCTCGCCAATAAAATGAGCATCGTCGGATCGATCGGGGTGATCGGTGGTGGTTTTGGCGTACATCAATTGATCCGGCGCTATGGCATCGAGCGGCGGGTGGTGACGGCGGGGGAAAACAAGCTGCGCAACGACCCGTTCTCACCCGAGCGCGAGGAGGATACGGTGTTCAACCGCGCCTTGCTCGACGACATCCACGGCGCGTTCAAATCCTGGGTGCGCAGCCGGCGGGGTAGCGCGATCGAGGGGCATGAGGATGTCATTTTCGATGGCTCGTACATGCTGGGCGACACGGCGAAGGCGCGTGGGTTGATCGATGGGTTTGGCGATGTGCGCGGCGTCATCAACGAGCGGGCGGGCGAGACGGCCAAGCCCGAGTTCATCGGGCCGAAAAAGAAGTTCAGCCTCATCCGCCTGCTCAGCCGCAGTACGGGAGCGGCGATTCTCAACGCCATGGAGGCTGAGGCGATGAGGCCGCGCATCCGGTCGTAGCTCGAGGCACGGGCCGTGCGATAGTTAATTTAAATAACGTTATATTTGAAAAACCCAACATGACGCTTGCCCACCCACGGTGGTTTCCGGCATGGTCCGCATCATCAATCAGGAGTGACCCATGGCTGAACTGCACTATCATGCGTTTCCCGAAAGCCATCACAATGCGCCAAAACATGCGCATCGTCATGAAAAACTTGCGGATAGCGAGATCGTCGAGGTGAGCGTTTATGTCAAACCGCATCCGGTGAGCACGGTGTTTGCATCGCATGAAGCGGTGCTGGCGGATCGGGCTCAACGCCATGATCCGGATATCGCGATCATCAAGGCCTTTGCCGCCGATCATGGACTTGAGGTGATCGAGGCGGATGCAAGGCGCCGGCTGGTGCGGCTGCGTGGCACCGCGGCCGCGATGAGCGCGGCGTTCAAGGTTGATCTGCATTGGTATTCCACCGATTCGGGCAAATTCCGCGGTTATACCGGCGCGTTGCAGCTGCGCTCAGACATTGCCGGCGTCGTCGAATCGGTGCTCGGGCTGGATACTCGCCCGGTCGCACAACCGCGTCTGCAACGGTTGATCAGGCCGGCGCAGGTGGCTGCGGCGACCTATCTGCCCAATCAGATCGGCGGGTTCTACGGCATTCCAACCACCCCGACCGGTCGGGGTGAGTGTATCGCGATCATCGAGCTTGGTGGCGGATACCATGACAGCGACATCTCAACCGCCTTCGGGGCGATGGGTCTGGCGGTGCCGACCGTTGTTGCCGTCAGTGTCGATGGAGCGACCAATGCACCGAGCACGGCCGACTCGGCCGATGGCGAAGTAGGGCTGGACATCCAGGTCGCTGGCGCCATTGCGCCCGGCGCGAAGTTGGCGGTGTATTTCACCCCTAATACCGACGCCGGTTTCGCCGATGCGGTAACCGCCGCAGCGACCGATGCGACCAACAAACCATCGGTGATGTCGATCAGCTGGGGCGGTCCGGAATCGGGTTACTCGGTGCAGGGACTCAACACCTTGAATTCCGCGTTGCGAGACGCTGCGACGGCCGGTGTGACCGTCACCGTCGCCTCGGGCGACAACCTCGCGACCGATGGCCAGACTGATGGTGCCGTGCATGTCGATTTCCCGGCGTCGAGCCCCTATGTGGTTGGCTGCGGCGGGACCAGTATCACGGTATCGGGCGGCAAGATCACAGCTGAAACCGTCTGGAATAACGCCACCAGCGGCGGTGGCGGCGGGATTTCTACAGTATTTCCGGTACCCTCGTTCCAATCCGGCGTGAAATTGCCTGTTAATGTCAGCACCGGCGGAACCGGGCGCGGCGTGCCTGATGTCGCGGCGGATGCCGACCCCGCCACCGGCTATCAGGTGACGGTCGATGGTCAGACCTTTGCAGTGGGGGGCACCAGCGCGGTGGCGCCGCTCTGGGCCGGGTTTTTCGCCCTGGTGAACGAGGCGCGCGGCACGAGACTTGGTTTCGTCAACCCGGCTCTGTATGCCCACGCAGCGGGTTTTCGTGAAATCACCACCGGCAACAACATCCCCGCCGGCACCACCCTCGGCTACAATGCAGGACCGGGATGGAATGCCTGCACTGGTCTTGGCGTGATGATCGGTAGCCGCCTGTTCGCCGATTTGCAGGCGGTGGGAGCCTCACCGGTCGCATAACGCGGCCACCTTAGAGCGTTATGCTTTCAGATTAACGCTCTAGCTCTATGTTTTTTCGAGCGATTTCATGCGATTATGTTGCCGCTGCCGCGTCAACTTAATCGCATATCGCTCTAACGGGTCATTGAATAATTCATTGTTGTAAGCTTCCGAACTGTATTGGTTCAAGGCGTAACGAAGGCGCCGAGGGCCAATACAGAACGGATCGATGCGGCTTTCGTGAACGAGGTGTATGACACCCGGCGTGGTTCTAGTGGTCTTGGGCCGTTGACACTTCGGCACCACCTCAACGGAAACAGGCTGTTAGGTGATTTTCACGATAAACCATCGGTATTCGATTTTTTAAACCTGCTTCAACACGGTCCGCAACAGCGAAAACATTTCGTCCAGCTGATCATCGGTGGTGATGAACATCGGTGAGAAAATCACGGTATCGCCGGCGACGCGCAGAACCAGCCCCTGTTCGAACGCTTTGCGCAGCACGGCAAAGCCACGCTTTCCGGGCGTAGTGTCGCTCGCGAGATCGGCAGCGCCGAGCAGGCCATAGCCGCGCGTATCGGTGACGATCGGCACGTCCCTCAACGCAGCGATCCGTTCGAGGAATTTTGGCGCGAGGGCGGCGGCGCGTGCGAATAAATCATCGTCGCGATAGAGTTTCAGAGTTGCCAGCGCGGCGGCGCAGGCGACCGGATGACCGGAGTAGGTGTAGCCATGGAAAAATTCGATCGTATCCGGTCCGGCAGCATCGAGGATGGTCTGCTGGATATCCTCGCGCACGGCGACGGCGGCCATCGGAATATTGCCGTTGGTGATCGCCTTGGCCATTGTCAAAAGATCGGGCGTGACGCCGAAAGCGTCGGCGGCGAAGGCATGTCCGGTGCGGCCGAAGCCACAGATGACTTCGTCGAAGATCAGCAGGATACCGTACTTGTCACAGATCGCACGAAGACGTTCGAGATACCCCTTGGGCGGCACCAGAATGCCCGTCGACCCGGCGATCGGTTCGACGATACAGGCAGCGATCGTATCGCCACCGTGCAGATCGACCATACGCTGCAAATCATCGGCAAGGTCGATGCCGCCATGGTCACCCTGGCCGATAACGAAGCGATTCGGCTCGATATGAGTGTGGCGCATGTGTGAAACGCCTGGCAAGCCAAGGCCGAACGCATCGCGGTTTTTCACCATGCCACCGACCGACCAGCCGCCGAAATTGACGCCGTGATAGCCGCGCGCGCGACCGACGAAACGTTGGCGTTGGCCATGGCCGCGCACCCGGTGATATTGGATCGCGACCTTCATCGCCGATTCCACCGCTTCGGACCCCGATCCCGCAAAGAACACCCGGTTCAGACCCGCCGGCAGCATTTGGGCGAGTTCATGGGCGAGGCGGAACGTGCCGGGTACGCCGTATTGGAACGGCGGGGCATAATCGAGTTCCTCCAACTGCCGCGTCACCGCTTCGCGGATTTCGCGACGGCCGTGACCCGCCGGGGTGGTGTAGAGGCCCGAAACCGAATCGAGCAGTTTTTCGCCGGCGGTGTTCCAGTAATGCACCCCCTCGGCACGGGCAATGATGCGCGGCGAGTCTTGGAATTGCCGATTGGCGGTGAACGGCATCCAGTGATGGATCAGCGGATCATTTGAACGGGCGGCGGACGGGCTCATTTCGGTGTCCTTGATGCAATTCCCTAGCTTAATATTATTAACGTCATTATCGCAAGCATGATTATAATCGGCGATCTTACGGTTCTCACGTTTAATATCCTCATCATTGGGTCTTTAGCGTGCAACCATGCCCTTGGCGTTCGATCCTCACGGCTTTAAAAGCGTTTAATAAATCAGGGACAGGAGAGAAGGTCATGAAATTATTTCGGCACGGCGCGGTCGGGCATGAAAAACCCGGAATTCTCGACGTGGCCGGCGTGAAGCGGGATTTATCGATGCATCTGGCCGCGCTCGACGGGGCGGCGCTATCAACCGAGTCCTTGGCGCGCATCGCCGCGATCGACCCCACCACTCTGCCGCTCATATCCGATGCCGTGCGCATCGGCGCGCCGGTGCCGCGACCGGTCAATTTCATCTGTATCGGTCTGAACTATGCCGATCACGCCGCCGAAACCGGCGCCAAGATCCCGAGCGAACCGATTGTGTTCATCAAGGCCGGCAGCGCCTACTCCGGCCCGTTCGACGATGTCGTGATCCCGCGCGGCTCACACGAAACCGACTGGGAGGTTGAGCTTGGCGTGGTCATCGGCACCGCCGCCTCGTATGTCTCAGAGGACGAAGCTCTCGCCCATGTCGCCGGCTATTGCGTGATCAACGACGTCAGCGAGCGGGAATACCAGACCCGCCGCGGCGGCACATGGGACAAGGGCAAGGGCTGCCCGACGTTCGGCCCAACGGGACCCTACCTCGTCACGCGCGATGAAGTGCCCGATCCGCAGAACCTTGACCTCTGGTGTGAGATCGATGGCAAGCGCATGCAGAACGGAAATACCAGAACCATGATTTTCAGTGTCAGAACCCTGGTGTCCTACGTCAGCCGGTTCATCGCGCTCATACCGGGTGACATCATTGCAACCGGCACGCCCCCCGGTGTGGGCATGGGGGTCAAGCCCGATCCGGTCTTCCTGCGCCCCGGCCAGACCATGAGGCTCGGCGTGGCCGGTCTGGGTGAGCAGATGCAGCATACGATCGGTGGATAATCGTTCGTTAATCTCCGCTCCTGTTGTCGGCAGGAGCGGGCTGACGTAAAGGCGGGTCATGCGCCGAATTCTGATCCCCCTCGTGTTTGTTCCGATCGCCCTCGCCGGCTGTGCCGTGCCTGGCCGCAAGATCATCTCTCCCTATGCCGATGCGCCATCGTTGGTCGATGTTGCAGCGTTGAGCACGTTCAACGGCCAGTTACCGCTGGTGACGATCCCGCAGGGCACCGAGGCCTGGGCGCCATCGGTCAAATATGCCGTGACCGAGGCCTTGAAAATTAATCCGAAGGCAAAATTCAGGGTCTATGTCACAGGTCCGACTGCGGCGATTCCAAGTGATACCGAGCTTGCGATGGCCAGACTCGCACCCGAAGCCGCTCAGGTGGCCGATGCGATTGCCGCGGATGGTGTGAGTCCGCCGAACGTGTCGCTCGGCGCTTCAACGGCGCTGCCGCATGTTCCGGCACCGGCGGGTCCGGAGATCGTGGTCTTCGCGAAATAATGGCGCTCGCGGCCGCCGCGGCGCCCCTGCTGCGGCGATTTGCGCCCGAAACCGCGCATGATCTGGCGATTGGCGCCCTGCGCTACGGTATCGCCGGTCACCAGCGTATCACGCCGGACCCGCGGCTCGCCGTCGCCGCCTTTGGGCGCATCTTAAGCCATCCGATCGGCCTTGCGGCGGGGTTTGACAAGAACGCGATGGCCCTTAACGGGTTGGCACGGCTGGGCTTCAGCTTCATCGAAGCCGGCACCGTCACGCGCCGCCCGCAGCCGGGCAATCTGAAGCCGCGCCTGTTCAGGCTCGACCAGGATCACGCCCTGATCAACCGGATGGGTTTCAACAACAACGGCATAGATGCCTTCACCACCGCATTGCGCCGGGCGGACCGACGGATCGCCCCGATCGGTGCCAATCTTGGACTCAACAAGGACGGCGCAGATCCGCTGATCGATTATCCCACATTGGTCAGGGCGGTTGCTCCAGACGCCGATTACATTGTGATCAACGTCTCTTCTCCCAACACGCCGGGGTTACGGGATTTACAGGCGGTCGATCGGCTGGGCGGGATCCTGGCGGCCATCGCGCGCGAGGGGGCGCCACACCCTGCCTTGTTCGTCAAACTCGCCCCCGACCTCGATGAAGCGATGCTGCCCGATTTGGTCGCGCTCGCAATCGAGCATGGCCTCGCCGGGCTGATTGTCAGCAACACCACGCTTGCGCGTCCCGCCAGCCTGACCAGTGCCGCGCGGAGCGAGGCCGGCGGATTATCCGGCGCGCCGTTATTTGCCCGTTCGACCCGGATGCTGGCCCGTGTGCGCCTGCTCGCCGGCGATCGGCTCACGTTGATCGGTGTCGGCGGCGTGGCGACTGCCGAACAGGCCTTCACCAAATGCCGCGCCGGCGCCGACCTTGTGCAGATCTACACAAGTTTCGTTGCCCAAGGTCCGGCGGTGATCGCCCGCATCGTCGATGGTCTGGCCGGTCTGCTCGACCGCTATGGCTGTGCCAGCCTTGCAGGAATCACCGGCCGGGACGCCGATCGTCTGGCGGAACTCGACCCATGAGCCTTGCCGATCTTGCTGCCGCCTACGATGGTTTCATCGTCGATCTCTGGGGGGTGGTGCATGACGGGGTGCGCCCCTATCCTGGTGTCGTCGATGCGCTGGACAGGTTGCGCGGCGCCGGCAAGCGGGTGGTATTTCTCTCGAACGCACCGCGCCGGGCTTCGGCGGTGGTTGAGTCACTTGCCGCCATGGGCATCGCCCCCGGTACTTACGACGGCGTGATGACCAGTGGCGAAGCGGTGCGCAATGCTCTGATGGCCCGCACCGATCCCGATTTCAGAAATCTGGGTTCCCGGTTCGTCCATCTCGGTCCGGCGCGCGATCGTAATCTGTTCGAGGGACTCGGACTGATTGAAGTGACCACACCGGATGCGGCCCAGTTCATGCTCAACACCGGTCCGGACGATCTGGCGGCGCAGGACGATCCGACCGTGTTCGATGTCCTGCTGGCGGAATCACTCAAGGCCGGGTTGCCGATGGTCTGCGCCAACCCCGATCTCGAAGTGATCCGCGATGGTCAGCGCATCATCTGTGCCGGCTTGCTGGCGCAGCGCTATGAGAGTTGGGGAGGTCGGGTGATCTGGCGCGGCAAACCGGACCCAGCGGTTTATGCCCCCACCTTGGCGCTGCTGGGCACGGCACGGGAGCGTAGCGTGGCGTTCGGCGACTCGCTGCGGACCGACATTGCCGGCGCGAAGGCGGCGGGCATCGCCTCGGTGCTTGTTCTTTCGGGAATCCATGTCGCCACCCCCGAACAGGCCCGGATCGACTGCGCGCAGGCGATGCTCGACCCTGTCGCGATCATGCCGGGGTTCATCTGGTAAGGGTTTCGTGATACCGCGCACCGCATGACAATTCGTGTTCGCTTCGCGCCATCTCCCACCGGCATGCTGCATATCGGCAGCGTCCGAACCGCCCTGTTCAATTTCCTGTTCGCCCGCCACCATGGCGGTGAATTTCTGCTCCGCATCGAGGATACCGATACGACGCGGAGTACGCCCGAAGCGACCCAGGTGATTTTCGACGTGCTGAACTGGCTGGACCTCACTCCCGATCAACCGCCTGTGTTCCAGTCCACGCGGTATGTTCGCCATCGCGAGGTTGCCGAAGCGATGATCGCGGCCGGCACCGCTTATCGCTGCTACTGCTCGCGCGAGGAACTCGCCGCGATGCGCGCCGAGGCGGACGCCGCGAAAAAACCCTTTCGCTATGATGGCCGCTGGCGCGATCGCGATGCGTCCGAAGCACCCGCCGGTGTCGATCCGGTCATCCGGCTGAAAGCCCCGCGCAGCGGCGAAACCATTGTTCATGACAAGGTGAAAGGCGAAGTGCGGGTGCGGAACGCCGAGCTTGACGACATGATCCTGATCCGTTCGGACGGCACGCCGACCTATCTCCACGCCGTCGTGGTTGATGATCACGACATGGCGATCACCCATGTCATCCGCGGTGACGATCACCTGACCAACACCTTCCGCCAGGCGCAGATTTACGACGCGATGGGCTGGACCCGCCCGGCGTTCGCCCATCTACCGCTGATCCACGGCCCCGACGGTGGAAAATTGTCGAAGCGCCACGGTGCGGTATCGACAATGCAGTTTCGTGACGAAGGTTATCTGCCCGAAGCCCTCTGCAACTATCTGCTTCGTCTCGGCTGGGCGCATGGTGATTCGGAAATTCTGTCGCGCGACGATCAGATCAAATTGTTCGATCTCGAGGGGGTCGGGCGCGGTGCCGCCAAAATGGACTATGCCAAGCTTTTGCAGGTCAACGCCGTCTGGCTCCGTGCCGCCGATCCCGATCGGCTGACCAGGCTGGTGATCGACCGGATCGAGGCAGCACGGGGTGCGAAAATCGGCACGGTGGCGGCGGGGCGAATCGCCCAGATGATGCCGCGTTTGCAGGAGCGGTCCCGCACCATCGCGGAACTCGCTGAATCATCGATGTTCCTGGTCCATGAGGTGCCGCTGCCGTTTACCGAAAAGGCGGCCGCGATGCTGACCGACGACGCGCTGGACGATCTCTCGGCCATGCTGCTCGATTTTGCGAAAACCGACTACACCGCCCCGGCACTCCATGCGACGATGGTCGCCTATGCGGAGGCCACCGGCAAAAAACTTGGCAAGGTCGCCGAACCGTTGCGTGCTGCGTTGACCGGCAGCACCATCAGCCCACCGATCGACGCGGTGATGGCAGCACTCGGTCGCATCGAAGTCGAACGTCGTATTTTTGCCACACTCGCCGATTGATCAAATTCGCATGATCTAGATCAAGGTCTGCAACGCGACGGTCGCTAAACCGCTCAGGGTGACCGGTACAGTCTCGTATCGGTCGATCCAGAAGGATAAGGTGACGATGCGTAAGACGATGGCCGGAATCGGCATGGTGTCCCTGTTGGCGCTCTCAGCGCCGGCATTCGCCCAGTTGGCGCAGCCGACCGGGTTTCAGGCCGGCGATCTCATGGTGCGATTGCGGGTGGATGGCGTGCTGCCCCAGAACCTTTCGAGCAACGTCTCGGCGATCGGCGGCAAGGTCGACGCGTCCAACACCGTGATCCCCGAGATCGATCTTTCCTATTTCTTCACCCCGAACATCTCGGTCGAGGCGATCGCCGGTACGTCGCGCCATAACATCTGGGCCACCGGCACCTCGCTCGGCACTGTCAAGGTCGGCAGTGTGTGGGTGCTCCCGCCCACCGTCACTGTGCAGTATCACTTTGGCGGCATGGGCAATTTCGTCCCGTATGTCGGTGCCGGCGTCTCACTGATGCTGTTCTATGATTCGCATACCGCCAATGACCTGAAGGCGCTTGGACTCGATACCGTGACCTATCGCACAGGTATCGGCCCGGCGATCGAAGCCGGGTTCGACTACCATCTGCAAGGTAACTGGTACGCCAACTTCGTTGTCAAACAGACTTTCGTCGCCACGCGCGCCAGTATTGGCCATGGCGCCGTGATCGCCCATACCGACCTTGATCCGACGATCGTCGGCGCAGGTATCGGCTACAGGTTCTGAACAGACGCTGGCGCCGGCCGCCCACGCGGCGACCGGCGCCTCGCGACTACAGATTAACCGCTCTGAGCCCGGCTTCCGGATAGCGTGCGCCGGCGGCCTTGCCCGGTGGCATCAGGCGATCGATCGTCGCGAGATCGTCGGCGGTCAGTGTTACATCGAGAGCGCCGACATTCTCATCAAGGTAGCGGCGACGCTTGGTGCCCGGGATCGGCACGATGTCCTCGCCCTGGGCGAGCACCCAGGCCAGCGCCAACTGGCTCGGCGTACAGGCTTTGGCGGCGGCGAGTTGCTTGACCTGATCGACCAGTTTGAGATTGAGGGCGAAATTCTCACCCTGAAAGCGCGGGTTGTTGCGCCGCCAGTCATCGGCTTCGAGGTCGTCGGGCCTGGTGATGGCGCCGGTGAGGAAACCGCGCCCGAGCGGAGAGTAGGGCACGAAGCCGATCCCGAGGTCGCGCACAGTGTCGAGCAGTTCGCCTTCGGGGTCGCGCGACCAGAGCGAGTATTCAGTTTGCAAGGCGCTGATTTTATGTATTTTTGCCGCACGCCTGAGCGTCGCCGGGGAGGCTTCGGACAGGCCGAGATGGCGGACCTTGCCGGCTTTGACCAGTTCGGCCATCGCGCCCACCGTGTCCTCGATCGGAACGTTCGGATCAACCCGGTGCTGATAGTAGAGATCGATGGTGTCGATACCGAGGCGCTTGAGTGAGGCATCGCAGGCGGATTTGACATAGGAGGGCTTGCCGTTGACGCCCAGGCGCTTGCGATCCGCTGAAAATTCATTGCCGAATTTGGTCGCCAGCACGATCGCGCTCCGATTGGCCTGCACGAACCTACTCAGCAACATCTCGTTGTCGCCCATGCCGTACATGTCGGCGGTGTCGAAAAAAGTAATGCCGTGCTCCAAGGCGCGATCGAGCGTGGCCAAGGCTTCCGCCTCGTCACGGCCGGCGTAGAAATCCGACATGCCCATGCAACCGAGGCCAATGGCTGAAACCGTAAGTCCGCCGAGAGTGCGGGTTTTCATGATGATTCTCCTGCGTGATCGACCAGGATATGAGCGTGAGGCGGGCGCGAGAAAAGGCGTGGGCCAATGATTGCTCTGATTAGAGCGATATGCGATTAAGTTGACGCGGCAGCGGCAACATAATCGCATGAAATCGCTCGAAAAAATATAGAGCTAGAGCGTTAAGCTGAAAGCATAACGCTCTAGGCCTCGCATGACGCCATGATGACATGGCAGTTCCGCCCCTGCCGCTTGGCTTCATACAGCGCGCGATCGGCGCGACGGAGTGTCTCCTCGATACTTTGGCCGATCTGGTGATTGGTCAGCCCGGCTGAAAAAGTGATCTGATCGAGGCCCGCGATCTGCCAGGTTTCCGCCAGGGCGAAATGCCCGCGCAGGCGACAGAGCGTTGCCTCGGCATGAGCCAGGCTGATCTCGGGCATCACCATAACGAATTCCTCACCGCCCCAGCGGGCGAACAGGGTGCCGGCACGTAGCACGTTGGTGGTCTCGGTGGCGAAATGTTGCAGCACCGCATCGCCGATCGCGTGGCCGCGCGTGTCATTGATCCGCTTGAAATGATCGAGATCGATGATCGCGAAACACAGGCTGGCACCGCTGCGCTCGACGCGGGAAATGATGTCTCGCGACCATTGCACCGCGTAACGGCGATTGGGCAGTCCGGTCAGCTCATCGCTGGTGGCAACGACCTCGGCACGTTCCAGCGCATCGCGCAGCGCACGGCGCTGCCGGCGCAGATCAATCCGGGACTGGCTCAGCACGCCAGCGATGAAACCGATCGCGGGTAGAACCCCGATCGTGAAGGCGATATGAAATCCTTCGACCACCGGTGAAAATTGCCGCGGGTCGATCAGCGCGGCGCCCGCCATGATGGGAACAAAAACCGCCACTGAAAACCAGCCGAGCTGGCGGCACCGGCGTGGTGACAATGTGAAGGACCCATATTGAAGCGTCAGGGCAACGATCATCAGCAACATGCCCTGCGTGTGGTGGTTCACCACATAGGCGAGCGCCAGCGACAGAATGGCATAGATCATTTGCGGCATGTTGAGCGTCGGTTCACTGAACCTTGTGCTGAAGCCACTGCGGATCAGGATATAAAACCCAACCTCGCCGACGATGGCCTCCGTTGTAACCAGGGTTGCACCCGATGCCGACGACAGGTGCAACCAGACGGCGACCCATTGTCCGATCAGACAGAACGCGTAAATCAACGTGGACACCAGCGTTAGCGTCAGGCCGGCCCGCATCCGCCGCTCAGTACCGAGCAGCAGAGCTGAGACTGATTCTAACGTGAACCTCGGTATCCGAGACATCTTCGGAGCTTTGCAATCAATTAATTCGACAGATCATAACAGCATCGTTACGCAGTATTCAATCGCGTCAATCGAAGACTCGTAAGTGAACAGCCGGTTTTACAGCCTCGACGATCGCAAAAAACGGATTTCGATTCGAGACCGATATTGGTGCGGACCTTAACCCGGTGTTTACCTGACGCGCGTAATGCGTGGTGTGTCCGGTACAAATTCAGGTTCACCCGCGTGCGCGATTGATGTCATCCCAACCACCACTCACGACGACCCCGCGATTGTCGCTGATCCTCGGGACCGAATACCGTCAGCGTCTCGCCCTGCAAATGATGCTGTCGGCCGCTGTGATCTACGGCCTGTGTCTGCTTCAGCTCTGGTATGCTGTGTTGACGGGGCTGCCCGTGCGTGGTGCCGCGGTCCTGATCACCATCATCGACGTGATCGGTCAGATCGTGTTCTATGTGGCGATCCGTAGCGGGTTTAGCCGCCGCTTCGCGGATCAATCGATCAGCCTGCCGCAAATGGCGCTCGCAATCCTGTCGCTTGCGTACTCGTTCATTTTCTTTGCGCCTCAAAGCGTTGGCCTGCCGATGTTGTCGGCGCTAGTCATCCAGTACGGCGGTTTCAGATTAACGCCGCGGCAATGCCACGCCGTCGGCTGGATGACGGTTCTGGTCTTCGGCATCGCGAGCGTCTGTGCCAACTGGTACGATCCGCGCCATCTGCCGGTCGGGCAGGCCGCGACCGATTTCTTCTTTTTCCTGATTACCATGCCCATGATCGGCTTCGTCGCCGCATCGCTCAGCACGCTGCGGTTGAAGCGCCGGCAGGAGCGCGCGGAGCTGCGCGACGCCCTTGCCCGGGTGCAGCAACTCGCAACCCGCGACGATCTGACCGGACAGCCTAATCGACGCTACGCCCTGGAGTGGTTGGGTCGCGAACTCGGTCGCCGTGAACGGCGGGGCGGTCGCCTGTGTTTCGCCCTGATCGATCTGGATCATTTCAAATCCATCAACGACACTTACGGACACGACGTTGGCGACGAGGTGCTCCGCAGCTTCGCCCGCGCCGCGGACGCCGTGCTACGGGCCGAATCGCTGTTTGCGCGCTGGGGTGGTGAAGAATTCCTGCTGATCATGCCCGATGCCACGGTAGCGGAGGTCACGATGGCTGTGGAGCGGTTACGCGCGGAATTCACCCGCTCCAGAACCCATCCCGCCGTGATGTTCTCTGCCGGCATTTCCGATCACCGGTCGGGTGAAGCCATCGAAGCCACTCTCCGCCGCGCCGATCAGGCGCTTTACCAGGCCAAGAACCAGGGGCGGAACCGTTCGGTGCTGGCCGCGTGAGCGACGGTCAGGATAGAGCGATATGCGATTAAGTTGACGTAGCAGCGACAACATAATCGCATGAAATCGCTCGAAAAAACATAGAGATAGAGCGTTAGGCTGAAAGCATAACGCTCTAGTGCCTGACCGGCGTCATCCAGGGATCAGTCTCCGGACCGGTCGGCCAGTACACGGCCGGCGATCGCGTCGAGCCGGGCGACGGCTTCGGGATCGCGCGCGGCGGGAGGCGTGATGATCGCGAAGTCGAGCGCATGGTCGCAACCCGCGCTGCATCGATGGCGCACGCCGCCCAGGTCCGGTACGACACTACGCACCAGCGACCGTGCCTTGTCGGCGTTACCGAGCAGGACTTTGACCACCTGATCCACCGTGACGGCATCATGCTCTTCGTGCCAACAATCATAATCGGTCACCATGGCCACGGTCGCGTAACAAATCTCGGCCTCGCGCGCGAGTTTGGCTTCAGGCATGTTGGTCATGCCGATGACCGAACAATCCCAGCTTCGATACAGGTTGCTCTCCGCCCGGGTCGAGAACTGCGGACCTTCCATCGTCAGATAGGTGCCGCCGCGGGTAACGGGCAGGTCGAGGCGTCTTGCGGCGGTTTCCAGCGCCGCGCCCAGTCGGCCACAGACCGGATCGGCCATCGAGACATGGGCAACGCAACCAGTACCAAAGAAGCTCTTTTCGCGTGCAAAGCTACGGTCGATGAACTGATCGACGATGACGAAATGCCCCGGCGGCAAATCGGCTTTCAGGCTGCCCACCGCTGAAAGCGACAAAATATCGGTGACTCCGGCCCGTTTCAACACATCGATATTGGCGCGGTAGTTCAGATGGCTGGGCGAGAGTTTATGGCCGCGGCCGTGGCGCGGCAGAAATACCACCGGGACACCTTCAAGTGTGCCGAACAGCAATTCGTCCGAGGCGTCGCCCCATGGACTTGCGATGCGCTCCCAACGCTGATCGGTCAGCCCTTCGATGTCGTAAAGCCCCGAACCGCCGATAATGCCGATCACCGCTGCACTCATGATGGTTTCCTTTTGCGTAATGTAAGATAGCCGACCATGCCAAACACGACCAGAAACGCGATTGCCCGTTCCATGATCGATTTTCGCCGATCGAGCGTCGGGTCGGCGGTCCAGGCAAGAAACGCCGCGAGGTCGTGCGCCAGGATGACCGGCGGGACCGGTTTGCCATCGGCCTCGATCACCGTGCCACCCGACAGCGGTGGATGGGCGGGCGTCACCGCTGACGGCGCAGTCACCAGGGTCATGACCAGCGCGGCACCGTTGCGATGATCCGCCTCGAACAGCGAGAGGTCCGGTGCAAGCGAGGAATACGACCGATCCTCGGTCAGCAGGGTGGCGATGGTCGATCGATCGAGGCCGAGGCGGCGCCACTCGTCCGGCGTCACCAGAGCGAGCGTGTGGCATCGGGCGCAATCGGCCTCGAACGCGGCGAAGCCGGTTTGCAGGTCAACGCGATTGAACCCGCCGTACCACGGTGGCCAGGCCGACGGCGTGGCATCGGCGCGGGCAGAAGCGATGGCCGCCAGAACAAGGAGCAAGGACAAGGCGCTCCGCATCAAACCCGCCGGCGGGTGATGCGCGCGGGTACAATGTGCCGCGGTTCCAGACGTGTGACCACCGGGGTCACCACTATCAAATGGGCGAAGCACCAGATCGTCGCCGCATCGATCACAATTGGCCAGATGCCGCGTGACGGCTGTGCCGCGGCATAGCCGAGCAGGGCAAGATCGAGCGCGAACAGGATCACGAACGCGCCATACACCGGTCGGTAGCGCGCGCTGGCAACGCGGCCGCGATCGAGCCAGGGCAGCGCGGCAAGAAGTCCCAGCGCCAAAAAGGTCAGCGCCGTGCCACCGGCCGGGGTGATGCCCGCGCGGGCGAAGCCGTGAAAGACCAGCAGGTACCAGGGCGGCAGCGGCCCCATCCGCATGGTGAACGGACCAAGCCGCGCCGGTCCGGTGGGATAGCCCCAGCCGGGTGAAATCAGCATGATCAAGGCAAGGATCACCGCGAACACGATGAACGCGAGGAATAATCGCGCGTTGTAGGATGATTGCGGCACGAGGTCGCGCGGATCGAGCCCTGCGATCCCGTCCGGATTGGCCGGCGGCGCCATGCGCGAGGCGACATAGCCGAGCATCGCGATCAGCAGCACCAGAAACCCGATCGCGATATGTGTCATCGCCATATGCGGCAGGCTGGTGGCTCCCAAAGTCGGGCCACCGCGGAAATCCAGCGCGATCGTGGGGCCCAGCAACGGGATGGCGGCAATATGCTCGGCCATGATCAGCATGGCCGCCCGTGAGGCCGGGCTGCCAGTCATCGCGTAACCGAAGAAGCCAATCACGAGAAAAACGGCAAAACGCACGACTTCCAGGATCCATGCGAGTTCGCGGCGGTTGCGGTAGGTGGCGAAATAAAGCCCCTGGAACAGGTCGAGATAGACGACGCCGAACAGCATGGTCGCACCGTCGCGATGCAGATCCTCGATCAACCAGCCGAACGGGACCGTGCGGGTGTAGATCACGATCGAGAGAGCGGCGGCTTGCGGCGTCGGTGTGTAGGCGAGGCCGAGCCAGATGCCCGTAATGGTCAGCACCGCGAGTGCCACGGCGACCATGGCGGCGAAGGACCAGGCGAAGGGTAAATTGGCGGGCACCGGATGATCGCGCCAACCCACCCGATACCACGCCGCAAGCGGCAGGCGTGCCTCGATCCAGTTGATCCGAGACGGCCGTTGCCTCATTTCAGGATGAGCGCATCGGCAGCAGGGGAGGGGCCGCGCCTGGGCCGAGAGCAGCGAGGAACGCGTAGCCGAGCGCGAGGGCGCCGAACATGGCCAACGCAACGAACAGCATCGCCAGTATTCGCCGTGTCGCGTTGCCGGTATCGCCCGCCATCTCCATGCGCCCTCCGCCTGTTCAGCCCTTCGTTCGCATGGCGGCAATCGGGTGAAATTTCAATACCGCGCGAATCGGCTATAGTCGCTACATGAGCGATTCCGTCACGACGATCCCCCATGAAGCCCTGAAACCCGCCGCTAAAACCTGGTTCGCGACATTGCGCGACAGGATCTGCGCGGCGTTCGAAGCGATCGAGGATGATTACACCGGCCCGCTGCGCGATCGCCCCGCCGGTCGATTCGTCCGCACACCCTGGACGCGAGAGGCGGATGGCAAGAACCATCTCGACGGCGGCGGCGAAATGGGGGTGATGCGCGGCCGGGTGTTCGAAAAAGTCGGGGTCAACATCTCGGTGGTGGGCGGTAGGTTCAGCCCTGAATTCGCCAGGAATATCCCTGGCGCGGCTGAAGACCCCCGGTTCTGGGCGGCAGGGATCAGCCTGGTTTCCCATATGCACAGTCCGCGCGTTCCAGCCGCGCATATGAACACAAGGATGATCGTGACCAGCAAGGGTTGGTTCGGCGGCGGCGGCGACCTGACACCGTTGCAGCCCGGCACCGCGGCGGCGCTGGAAGACGCCGCCACGTTTCACGCTGCGTTCCAGCGTGCCTGTGAGGCGCATGATCCGGCGTATTATCCGAAATTCAAGAAATGGTGCGACGAGTATTTTTTTCTACCGCATCGCGGTGAAACCCGTGGCGCCGGCGGGATTTTCTATGACTACCTCGAGAGCGATCCGGATGCCGATTTCGCCTTCACCCGCGATGTCGGGCTGGCATTTCTCGAGAGCTACCCCGCGATCATCCGCCGGCGGATGAACGATAACTGGACGGCCGAGGAGCGTGAGGCCCAGTTGATCCGGCGCGGGCGATATGTGGAGTTCAACCTGCTTTATGATCGCGGCACGACGTTCGGGTTGAAGACCGGCGGCAACACCGAGGCGATTTTGATGAGCATGCCGCCCGAGGTGAAGTGGCCGTAAGGTCAGGGTGATCGTGGCCACCTCTGGGCAACCATGCGTGACCGGATCGGCCCGCCGCATCGCGCCGGCTGCGCCGCGCGACGCTCAGCCTCGATCCGGCATCACGCGGCGTGCGGTCAAAAGCTGGTCGCGCAGTGCGTCGGCATCGTCACCGCCGAGCGTCCCGAGTGCCGCAATGGCGGCATCGAACGCTGTTCCGCCGGTGGCAATGCCGAAATATCCCTGCGCGAGGCATCGCATCGCCGGCTCATCATCGAACAGCCACGCGGCCTCGCTGAACGCGGCGGCGGCGGCGGCGTGGTTGCCCTGCGCCAGATCGAAGGCACCGATCAGCCAGACGGCGTTGCCCCGCTGCACCGGTCCTTGGTCGAGGCGGGCGACGATGCTGGCGGATTGCACGGCAAGATCGCGCCCGGCGGCGAGTTCGGCCGGGGTCCGGACGATGCCATCCGCCCATCCCGGCCAGATATCGGCACTGGCGTTGTAGCTGATCCGCATGCACGCTTTCAAAATCTCGACCCGCGCCGCGTCCGCCGAAACCTCGGCCACGGCGCCAAGCTGCGCGAGGGCCCGTCGCGCCGTGGCAATCAGTGCCGGAATATCGCCCATCCTGCGCGCCTCGTTCACCTCGGCCTCGATCGTCCGGGCCGATTCCGCGCCGCTCATGACAGCTCCGGCGCGCCGCCGCCCAATGGCGCCCGCTCGCCGATCATGGTGTCGCGCATCACGAATTTTTGAATCTTGCCGGTCACGGTCATTGGAAATTCATCGACGATGCGAATGTGACGGGGAATTTTGTAATGGGCGATCTGCCCCTCGCAGAACGCCAGAATCTCGTCCGCGGTCAGGCTCTCCCCTGGCGCCGGCTTGATCCAGGCGCAGGGCACTTCGCCGTATTGATCGTCCGGCACCGCGAAGACCGAGGCGCCAGCAACCTTCGGGTGGCGGAACAGAAATTCCTCAACCTCGCGCGGATAGATGTTTTCACCGCCGCGGATAACGATATCCTTGCTGCGCCCCACGATCGTGCAATAACCCTCCTCGTCGATCATGCCGAGATCGCCGGTATGCATCCAGCCGGCGGCATCGATCACCTCACGGGTCTTCTCTGCCTGATCCCAGTAGCCGAGCATCACGGAATAGCCGCGCGTGCAAATCTCGCCGCGCGCGCCGACCGGCAGAATACGCCCCTCGGCATCGATGATCTTGACTTCGAGATGAGGATGGATGCGCCCGACCGTGGCGACCCGGCGTTCCGGTGTGTCATCGATCGCCGATTGGAAACTGACCGGCGAGGTTTCAGTCATGCCGTAGCAAATCGTGATTTCGGGCATATGCATCCGCTCGATCACGCGGCGCATCACCTCGATCGGGCAGGACGTGCCGGCCATGATGCCGCCGCGCAGCGAGGTCAGGTCGAATGTGTCGAAATCCGGCCGGTTCAATTCGGCGATGAACATGGTCGGCACGCCATACAAATGCGTGCAGGCCTCCTCGGCAACGGCCGCGAGCGTGGCACGCGGATCGAAGCCTTCGCCGGGATAGACCATCGTGGCACCATGGGTGATCGCGGCAAGATTGCCCATCACCATGCCGAAGCAGTGATAGAGCGGCACCGGGATGCAGATGCGGTCGCCCGCGCGCAACCCGATACCCTCGCCCACGAAAAATCCGTTGTTGAGGATGTTGTGGTGCGACAGCGTCGCCCCCTTCGGCGCGCCGGTCGTTCCCGAGGTGAACTGGATGTTGATCGCGTCGTCGAATTGGAGGGCATCGCGCCGATGCTCAAGGATGCGGCGGGCGGCATCGGTCGCGGCGGCGGCGATGTCGGCGAAGCGGATCATGCCGGCAGGCGCGGCATCGTCGCCGATCACGATGCGCCAGGCCAAATGAGGCAGGCGCCCGGCCGGAATGCTGTCGAGCATGGCCACATAGTCGCTCGATTTGAAGCGTCGCGCCAGCACCAGCGCCTTGCACTGAACGGCGTTGAGCACGAATTCGAGCTCCGCCGTGCGATAGGCCGGATTGACGGTGACCAGGATCAGACCCGCCTTCGCCGCGGCGAACTGCAGCACCGCCCAGGCGACGTTGTTCGGTGAAAAAATGCCGATGCGGTCGCCGCGCTCCAGACCGAGCGCGATCAGCCCTGCGGCACAATCATCGACCATGGCATTGAACCCGGTATAATCGAGCCGCACGGCGTCTGAGCAGGCGATCAGGGCGTCGCGTGTCGGGTGATCCTGCGCCGCCCGTTCGAGCGCGGCGCCGATGGTCATGCCGAGACGCGGGATATGGCTCAATCCCTGGACGTAGCTCATGATCATGGTTGACCTCCCGTTCCAGCGCCAGCCTAGCCGGTTTCGCCGCTGATCGGAACCCTCACCGCCTCAGCTCCGCGACGATGGTCCCATCAGCGTGAGCGTTCCCGCGGCAACCGTGACACCGAGCGAAAAACCGGCGATCGTGTCCGAGACGAAATGGAAATCAGCACCGATCAGGCCGATCACAACGATAACGATCAACGCCCCCCACAACACGCGGTAGCGTGGCACTAGCATCCAGAGCACGGCCATTGGTGCTGAGATCGCCGTGGTGTGGCCCGACGGAAACGAAGCATAGCTGCTGCCGCCATGGAACGGAAAGAACCCGAACACATGATCGTTGATGAACGAAGGATGATTGTGAATGCCCGGAAACGGGTAGGATTCCGGCCAGACCCGCCCGAAATCAAATTTCAGCTGATTTTTGATCATGATCGCAATCAACGTCGCAACCGCAACCGTCAGCACGAGACGACCGGTGGAACCCAGTGTCACGCCGGCCCATCGCGCGAGCACGATGGCGATCAGGCAGCTCGATGCCAGAGGTGGCGGAATATTGGCGATCCCGGCCATCGCCATGAAAGGAAGCCGGTCATGCACATGCGATGCCATGAACAGCGCCACCGGACGGTCGATATAGGAGATCGATACCATGATCAGCCCGGCGGCCACGACCGCTCCGGCCAGCGCCCGGCGCAATTTTTCGTTCACGCGAGTGCCAAGACCATCAACCCGTTCCGACACCAACCCCCATCCCATCAAATTCCGGCCGCCACCGCCGGACAACCATAGGCGGGCAAACGGACCAGCGCAAAGTCACGTCGCAGTAGCGCACCCGCAAGCCTGAAGCCGCGATATTTTCATCCCTCGCGGCAACGCGTCAGCGGTGCGACCAGGGCAGCCCCTGATGCTTCCAGCCGGCGACATTGCCGCGATGGCCGCGCTGATCATGCGGTCCCTCGAAACCATCCTTGATGTTATAGACATGCCGGTAGCCGGCATCCCGCGCGGCGTGAGCGGCGGCGAGGCTGCGGCCACCGGTGCGGCACAGAAAATAGATGTGATGAGTGACCTCCACGCCGGCTTCCTTCAACTGATCGAGGAACTCCGGGTTGGGCTGCATGGTCGGGAACACCTGCCACTGCACCGGGATGATCGGCTTGCCGGTCTGCGAAAGGTCGGGCATGCCGACGAAATGCCACTCCGCCGTTGTCCGCACGTCACACAGGACGGCGTCAGGGTTGCTCATCAACGCTTCCCAGACGAGTTTCGGCGCCACATCGTCAATCATGATTTCCTCCATTAAGATGGCCATGTCGCCCGCTTGGTTTGGCCCGATCGGACGTCATATTCAAGACACCCGATCCATGAGGACCGCCCGATGCCCCTGGCTTCTCCATCCCTCGCCGACGGCCTGACCGGTGCGATCGGTCACACGCCGCTGATCCGCCTGGCGCGCGCCTCGGCGGCGACGGGGTGCATCATCCTGGGCAAGGCCGAATTCATGAATCCGGGCGGATCGGTCAAGGATCGCGCGGCTCTGGCGATGATCGAGGCGGCCGAAGCCAGGGGCGCGCTCACACCCGGCGGCACCATCGTCGAAGGCACCGCCGGCAACACCGGCATCGGCCTCACCCTTGTCGCCAATGCCCGCGGCTATCGCTGCATCATCGTGATGCCGGAAACACAAAGCCGTGAAAAAATCGATTTCCTGCGCATGATCGGCGCTGACCTGCGCCTGGTGGCCGCCAAACCCTATCGCGATCCCGGCAACTACGTCCACGTCTCGCGGCGCATCGCGGAGGAAACCGGCGCCTTCTGGGCCAATCAATTCGATAACACCGACAATCGCGAAGGACATCGCCGCACCACTGGAGCTGAAATCTGGCAGCAGACCGGCGGCACCGTCGATGCCTTCACCTGCGCCTGCGGCACCGGCGGCACGCTGGCCGGCGTCGGCATGGCCCTGAAAGCCCACAACCCGGCGGTCAGGATCATCCTCGCGGATCCGGAGGGCAGCGCCCTGTACAACTGGGTGAAAACCGGCGAGCTGCTCGCCCAGGGCTCATCGATCACCGAGGGCATCGGCCAGGGACGCGTCACCGGCAACCTGGACGCCGCGCCGATCGATGATGCCGTGCGCATCCCCGACACCGAAATGCTCGAACAGGTGTTCGACCTGATGATCCACGAGGGTCTGTCGATCGGCGGTTCAGCGGGCATCAACGTCGCCGCGGCGATCCGCGTCGCGCGCGACCTCGGCCCGGGCCATACCATCGTGACGATCCTGTGCGATGGCGCCTCGCGCTACCAGTCGAAATTGTTCAACCCGGCCTTCCTTCGCGCCAAAGGCCTGCCGGCGCCGCCCTGGATCACGGAGGCTTAACCCCGGTCACGTGTCACCATAACCGCTCGGCCGGCACCAACGCCGCGCCGACGCGTTGGATTAACCCATCATCCCCAAGAGCGTTCGACCCGATGATTCCAGCGGGCCGAACCCTGATCTCGAGCGATACGCGATTAAGTTGACGCGGTAGCGGCAACATAATCGCATGCAATCGCTCGAGAAAACATAGACCTAGAGCGTTAAGCTGAAAGCATAACGCTTTAGGCGGCGAGCGCAACGTCCGGCACCTTGGCGCCGGTCATATAGGCCACCGCGTCCGACATCGTGTGTTCTTTCGGATCGATCACGCAGAGCCGCCGGCCCAGCCGATGCACATGGATGTGATCCGCCACCTCGAACACATGGGGCATGTTATGGCTGATCAGTATGATCGGAATGCCCCGCGATTTCACATCCAGGATCAACTCCAGCACACGTCGGGATTCCTTCACCCCGAGTGCCGCCGTCGGTTCGTCGAGAATGATCACTTTCGAGCCGAACGCGGCCGCCCGCGCGACGGCGACCCCCTGGCGCTGACCACCCGATAGCGTTTCGACCGCCTGGTTGATATTCTGGATCGTCATCAGCCCGAGCTCGGACAATTTCTGCCGCGCGATACGCTGCATCTCGGCATGGTCGAGTTTGCGAAACACCGTGCCCAGAATGCCGGGTTTGCGGATCTCGCGGCCCATGAACATGTTGTCGGCAATCGAGAGGCCTGGCGACATTGCCAGGGTCTGATACACGGTTTCGATGCCGGCGGCGCGCGCCGCGATCGGCGAGGCGAAGCGAACCGGCTTGCCTTCCAGCCGGATCTCGCCCTCATCGAGGGCGATCGCGCCCGAAATCGCCTTGATCAGCGATGATTTGCCGGCGCCATTGTCACCGATCACCGCCAGGATCTCGCCGGGGAAGAGATCGAAATCGCAATTATCGAGTGCGGTGACGCGGCCATAGCGTTTGACCAGACCGCGGCCTGTGAGAATCGGTTCCATTACACTGCTGCCTTTCTGATCCATTGATCGACCGCGACGGCGACGATGATAAGCGCGCCGATCAGCAGATAGGTCCATTGCGGATCGGTTCCGTACATATTCAGCCCCAGGGTGAAGACACCAACGATCATGGCGCCGAACATCATGCCGATGATCGAACCGCGGCCACCGAACAGCGAGATGCCGCCGATCACCACGGCGGTGATCGAGTTGATGTTCTCGAACTGACCGGAATTGGGCGAAATGGCGCCGATCCGACCGATCAACGCCCAGCCCGCAACGGCACAGATCAGTCCTGACAGCGTATAGACGCTGATGAGCATCGATTTCACCTGCACGCCGGCCAGCGCCGCCGCCTCCGGATCATCGCCCACGGCATAGACATGCCGGCCCCAGGCGGTATGACGCAGAATATAGGCAAACAGCATCACAAGGCCGAGCATCAAAATCGCGCCATAGGTGAAGGTGGCGCCATCGTTACCGCCGATGACGAAAGTGTTGCCGAGATATTGCAACAGCGGCGCGTGATTCTCGATCTGCTGCGCGCCGATCGTCTGGTTGTTCGAATAGAGGTAATTCGCCGCCAGCACGATCTGCCACATGCCCAGCGTGACAATGAAGGGCGGCAGCTTCATCCGCGCCACCAGCGTACCGTTCAGATATCCCACGGCGCCACCGAAGGCGAAACCGCACAGGATCGAAATCGGCGCCGGCAGACCATAGACGAACGAACATTGCCCCATCAGAACCGAAGACAGCACCATGATCGCACCGACCGACAGATCGATCCCGGCCGTAAGAATAACCAGCGCCTGCGCCACGCCGACGATGCCGGTGATCGTGACCTGCTGGAGAATGAGGGTCAGCGCATAAGCCGAGAAAAACCGCGCACCGACCGCGATGCCAAAACCCACCAGCGAGGCGAGCAGCACCAGCAAGGGAGCGAGCCACGGGGTCTCGTGCAGAATGTGCTGCGCCCGCTCGACGGTTGATTTCCGATGGACGAATTCCGCCACTTGGTCCGCATTCGCGGGCTTGATCGCGGCCTCGAACCCCTGAGGGCCCGGATTGGTGGTGGACATGTCTTCCCTTTCAACACCCGTTGGGCGTAGGCGGCGCCCCTGAGGGGCCGCGATGAGGAGGCGGAGCGAAGGCCATCATCGTTTCAGAACACAGGCGAAGCCACACCAACGGGGCGGGAGGAACAGCGCCCGCTTTTCTGCGAAAAAGCGAGCCTTACGTCGCGTCCTCCCGCGCCGATCTTTGTGTTATTTGCCCCAGCAGACCTTGGCCGCCTGCGCCGGATCGATCGAGGGGATGCCGGGTTCGGGATGCGCGGTGATCAATTGCGTGCCGGTATTATAGAAATCCTTGCCCGCGCTGGCCTGCGGCTTCACGCCATGCTTCGCCCAGTTCACGATCGCCTTGATGCCGAGTGACGCCATTTTCAGCGGATACTGCTGCGAATCCGCATCGATGATGCCCTCCTGCACGCCTTTGACGCCGGCGCAGCTGCCGTCGATCGCAACGATTGTCACATGCCCGGCCTTGCCGACCGATTTCAACGCCTGATAGGCCCCGAACGCCGCCGGCTCATTGATTGCATAGACCAGGTTGATGTTCGGGTTGCGCGCCAGCAGGGTTTCCATGCCCTTCTGCCCGCCTTCCTCCGAACCGCCGGTCTCGACATGACCGACGATCTGCTTGTCCGGCACGTTAAAAATGTTCGGGTTGGCGATTTTCACGCCAAATCCAGCGAGAAATCCATGATCGCGCTCGATATCGACGGTCGGATGGGTGATCGAGAGATCGAGCATGGCGATTTTCGCGTCTTTCGCCTTGGCCCCGAGCGTCGCCTTCGCCCACTCGCCGATCAGCTTGCCGGCCTCGAAATTATCGGTGGCGAAGGTCATGTCGGCGGCACTGGTCGGGCTGAGCGCGGTATCGAGCGCAATCACCAGCAATCCGGCCTTGCGCGCTTTCTCGACGGTGGGAACAATGGCCTTGGTATCCGAGGGGGTGATCAGAATACCCTTGGCGCCATCGGCAACGCAGGTTTCAATCGCGTTGACCTGTGACTGATTGTCGCCGTCGTATTTGCCGGCATAAGTCTTCAGATCGACACCGAGTTTCTTTGCCTCGGCCAGTGCGCCCTCGCGCATGGTGACGAAATACGGGTTCGAGTCGGTTTTGGTGATCAAGCACGCCTTGATCGGCGCGGCCTGCGCGGCGGTGATGCCAAAACCGGTCAGCGCGCCGAGAACGGCGAGCGAAACGGCGGTCTTTTTCGCGAAAACAGTTTTGTTGGTCATGTTTCTCTCCTGGATGATTGATGCTGATTTTAACTGACTGAGAGCGTTGTGTTTGATTTCGTCAATTGTTTTCCGGTATTGAAACCGCAAATTTATGTCTGTCTTTGCATGTCTGTGCGATGCCTCATCTCCTCCTCGACTTGAAAGCGGTCCCGGCAACCTCCCGGCTTCTCATGTGATCGGCCCCGCATCAGCGGCGCATCCACAGGATCGACGATGCCGGAGCTCAACCGGCAAACGCACCAGGCGCGGCTTCAGCCCTGGTTCCGCCAGGCGTTCGAGCAGGAGCCGCACCGCCGTCGCACCGATCTCGCGGCACGGCTGCGCCACGGTGGTCAGATGCGGGCTGAACAGATCGGTCCACGCGAAATCATCGAACGCAATGAGCGCAATATCGCGCGGCACATCCAGGCCGCGATCGGCGAAAGCCTGCATCGCACCCAGGGTCATCAGATTGTTGGAGGCAAAAATCGCGCTCGGCGGATCGGCCAGCGCCAGCAGCGCCGCGGTCGCGCGGGCGGCCGGTGCGGCGCTGTATTCGCCGCATTCAAGCAGTTTCGCATCATAGCCAATCCCGGCATCGCGTAATCCGGCGCGATAGCCATTGATGCGCTCGCGCGTCGAGCTCAATCCCGGCAGGCCGGTCAGCATGCCAATCCGCCGATGGCCGCATTGCGCCACATGCCGCACCAATCGGCGCGCCCCATCGGCATTGGCCACCACCACGGCGTCGTAATCCGTGCTGGCAACCCGGTCGATCTGCACGATCGGTACATTGTGGCGCTGCACCCGGTCGAGCACGGCGCTTCCGCCATCGGCCGAAGGAGCCAGGATCAACCCGTCCACCCGCCGGCCGAGCAGCGCGTCGAGACCCTCGATCTCGCGCGCCGCGGATTCGCTGATGCCGACCAGAAGTACCGTGTAGCCGCGCGCGCGCGCCGCGGTTTCGATGCCATCGACCACGGCGGTGAAATGCGGGTTGGTGATATCGCCGATGGCGATGCCGATGGTGCGGGTCTCCGCGCGTTTGAGCGAGCGGGCGACGGAATTCTGGGTGTAGCCGGTCGCGGCGATCGCCTTGGCCACACGATCCCGCGTGGCCTCCGGCACGGTGCGGGTGGCGTTCAGCACATGGGAAATGGTGGAAATCGAAACCCCCGCGAGCGCCGCGACATCGCGCATCGTCGCCGGTCCGCTTTCGGACGCCCGACGCTGAGCGCCGCCATCTCCGCCAAGCGTGGCCCCATTCCGACGCGCCATGCGGGATGCCCCCGCGGCCTTGGTGGTCGGCGTTCGCCTGACCGTCATTGGTTTCCCCCTGCACCGGACGACCGATGCCGTTCTCGTCGTATTTTTATTCCAGATTTTTATCGCAGAGTTTTATCGCCGATTTTTATTGCAGACGCTCGCCGCAAACGGTTGCCGCAAACGATTGCGTTCCGTTTACTAGGGCAGCGCCCAGGGAATCGCAAGAACTATTTTCTAAAATTCACAACCCGCGCCCGAACGCTCACGTCGTCCAGTTGCGCGCGAATTCGGTATGCAGCGATAAGCCGCCGCACACATAAAGCGTCTGCCCGGTCACATAACTGGCATCCGGCGAGGCCAGAAACGCCGCCGCGGCCGCAATCTCCGCCGCTTCGGCCGCCCGCCCCATCGGAATATGCGTCTCCACCGCATGCCGGCGCTCGGCATCGCCGGTCCAGGACGCGTTCATCGGTGTGATCGTCGCCCCCGGCGCCACGGCGTTGACCCGAATACCCCGCCCGGCGAATTCCAGCGCCAGCGTGCGCGTCATGGCGCCGACCGCGCCCTTGCTCGCCGAATAGGCCAGAAACCCCGGTTTCGGCACGGTTTCATGCACGCTGCTGATATTCACGATGGCGCCGTGGCCGCATCCGGCCATATGCGCGAGCACCCGGGACGATACCTGCGCCACCGCCACCAGATCGACCGCGATCACCCGCGCGAACCGGACCGCATCGAATTGATCGCTCGGCTGTTCATATTGAATACCGGCGTTGTTGACCAACACATCGAGCCGCCCGGTCAGCCCGATCGCCCGATCGACCACGCCGTCCATCGCGGCGGCATCGGCCACATCGGCGGCCTCAGCACTGTGAGCCCCGTCCGGGTTGATCGCCCGCAGCGTGGCCAGCACCGCTTCGGCCCCCGCGGCGTCGTTCAGATGGGTGAGGGTGATCCCGGCACCCTCGGCGGCAAACCGTATCGCAATGGCGCGGCCGATGCCGGTGGTGGCGCCGGTGATCAGCGCGCGCTGGCCCCCAAGGCGATGGCTGTGATGGATCGCTTGATCGGGCATGATCGGTTCATCCTGCGGTTAGGGCGGTGGGTGGCGGCGGCAAATGGCGCGGCCAGGGCGGATCGGCCTTGCGAAACGCGCGCCAGGCGTCGTGACGCTGCTTCGCCGTCTCGATCCGGCCGCGCGCCTCCCAACCGATCACCAGACCGATCGCCCGGTCAGCACCGGCGGCGTCATGCTCGCCCATCCGCGCGAGCAGCCCCTCGGTCGTCACCATGTCGTTATACGCGCCAAGCCGCGCCTGCAGCCGCGACAGCCGTTTGAAATAGGGTTTCGCGGTGCCGCGATGCCCGATCAGCGGGCGGAAAAATTCCGCCGTATAGCGCAGAACCTTGGCGGCGATCCGCAACCGGTGCAGCGCGTCGGGTTCGAGCGCGCGAAAATGCCGCCCCCGTCGCAATACCCGACGGTGCGCCGCCGCCAAGGCCACCGGCGCGAAACGCTCCAGCGTCGGCACCGCGTCCGGCCACGCGATCGTGCCGATCCAAATGCCCAGCGCGAGCTGAAACGCAACATAGCGCGCCGCCCCCAGCGTCTCGCACACCCCGACATAGGCCTCTGCCCGCCGTGCGGTGGCGATCATGCGCAGCGCGCCGAACTCAGCCCGCGCCCCGCATGCTGATTCGATGAGCGGCAAGGTTTCATCCAGCAACACATCGAAAGCGCGCGCCACCCCGCAGGACGCGGCCACCGCCCCCGCCTCGTCCGTCAAGTCCTGCAACGGCGTCGTCGGCATCACCGGGCGCAGCAATCGCAACCCGGATCGCAAGCGACGCAACCCGACACGAAGCTGATGCACCCCCTCGGGGTCGCGCCCGTCCATCGCAGCCTCATGATTGGCAAGGATATGCGCCTGGCATTGCCACAGGAGCCGCCGCATCGCCGCATCCGCTGTCATTGATGGGGTCAGTTCGACCCGCGCGAAGCCAGCCGTCGCCGGCGCCGCCGCGCGGGCCATCGCAACGCCACGCGCGACCGGGTTCACCCCCGCGAGGCTGAAGGGATGATCGGTGAAAATCCGCTGTGCCACCTCGAACAGCGTGCCGGGTGATCCTTGCGCGGCACCCAGTGTAAGACGCGCCTCGGCCACCGGCAGCGACCGGCCAGGCACCCTGATCCGGCCCGCATCGAGCGCAAAATCGACCGTCACGCCACCGGCATCGAGACGGCACCGCCGCCGCCGCAGGCTGATCGCGCAGATCGGCGCCGCGGCGTTGGCCAGCACCCCCTCGCGCCAGGGCGCCGCCGCCCCCGCGTCGAGCGCCATGGCATCGAGCGCGAAACCCGCCACCGCATCGCGCCGTTCACCGCTCGGTGCCGTCACCGACTGAATGAACCGTCGCCCGATCCGTTCGACAAGCAGCACGATGCCGGCGCGCGCGAGCGCAAAATCGGCGGTATCGAAACAACGATACGCAATCCGTCTGGTCACGAACCGACCCCGCCGCATCGCCGTGATCGCCGCGCAGGTCTCGAGCCCGGCCGGAATGCCCTCATCGAACCGCAGGGCGAGCGACACATCAGATCCGTCGAGCGACAACGATCCCATGCCCATCGCTTTAGCAAGCGACGGATGCGCGCGGAAGGCCACGATCCACCCCCGACCCACGCCCGTGTTCTCTTGCCTGCCCTCGCCACTTGGCGCACGATAACGCGATGCAACCCGACCTGATCCGTCTCTCCGTCATTCAACTCGCCCCCGGCGCGGACAAGGCGGCGAACATCGCCCAGGCACGCGCCCTGATCGAGGCCGCCGTCGCGCAGGACCGTCCCGATCTGATCGCTCTGCCGGAAATCTGGACCTGCCTCGGCGGCGACCGCGCGACCAAATTCGCCGCCGCCGAGATCTTGCCCGCCCCTGGGGACACCGGTGGCGCAGCCTATGAATTCCTCCGCGCGATGGCCCGAACCCACCACATCCATCTCCACGGCGGCTCGATCGGCGAATTGGCGGGCGACAGGCTGTTCAACACGACCGTCGTCTTCGATCCCACCGGCACCGAGATCGCCCGCTACCGCAAGATCCATCTGTTCGACATCACCACCCCCGATGGTCAGGGCTATCGCGAAAGCGCGATCTACGGCGCCGGCGATCACATCGTGACGTTCAAGATCGGGACCACCACGATCGGCCTGACCATCTGCTACGACATGCGCTTCCCCGAACTCTACCTCGCCCTGCGCCGCGCCGGTGCCGACATCATCATGGTCCCCGCCGCCTTCACCCTGCAGACCGGCAAGGACCATTGGGAGGTGCTGCTGCGCGCCCGCGCGATCGAAACCCAGTGCTGGATCGCCGCCCCCGCCTGCACCGGCACCCATTACGACGGCTCGAACGAACCGCGCGTCACCTATGGCAATGCGCTGATCGCCGACCCGTGGGGTATCGTCACCGCCCGCTGCCCGGATGGCCCCGGCTTCGTCACCGCCCGCATCGACCTGGCCAGAGCCGCCCGGTATCGCGCCGACATGCCGGTACTCGATCACCGCAGACTCGTGTGATCAAAATTCATTTCGCCGCGGCGGCAACCGATCAGGCCAGCGCCGCCCGTGCGCGCCTGGTCGCTCGCTATGGCACCACGTCGCCCGATCAGGCCGATGTCGTGGTCGCCCTCGGCGGCGATGGGCTGATGCTGGAAACCATCCACCGCATGCTCGCGCACAACCGCCCGGTTTATGGCATGAACTGCGGCTCGGTCGGTTTCCTGATGAACGATTTCGACGAAACCGACCTTCCGGCGCGCATTGCCCGCGCTCATGGCAACGACATCCACCCCCTGCGCATGCATGCCATCACCGCCAGCGGTCTGGTCGAGGAGGCGCTGGCCTTCAACGAGGTCAGCCTGCTCCGCCAAATGCGTCAGGCCGCCAAAATCCGCATCACCGTCGATGGTAAAATCCGGCTGCCCGAACTCATCTGCGATGGTGTTCTGATCGCCACCCCCGCCGGTTCGACCGCCTACAACCTCTCCGCCCATGGCCCGATCGTGCCGCTCACCGCCAATCTGCTGCCGTTGACACCGATTTCGGCCTTCCGGCCCCGACGCTGGCGCGGTGCCCTGCTGCCCTCGACCTGTGAAGTGGTGTTCGACATTCTGGAACCCGAAAAACGCCCGGTTTCCGCCGTGGCCGATTTCACCGAAGTCCGCCGCGTCGTCTCGGTCGCCGCCAGCGAGGATCGCACCATCCGCGCCCGCATCCTGTCCGACCCCGACCGCGCCCTGTCGGAACGCATCATCCGCGAACAATTCACCGTCTAAAGCGGGCTAGAGCGGGCTAGAGCGGCATCGGTTTCGGTCTGGCCGGGCAGGCGAAATGCTCAAGGCGTGCGCTCCCGCTCAGCCGGTGTCGCCGCGCTTGAGCGCGATCACCAGCGCTTCCGCCGCCTCGGCATCGAGGGCGAGCGCGCGGTCGGCGGTGTCGCGATCGAAGCCGCCGCGCGCAAGGGCGGCCAAGGCGCGCAGCGGATCACCCGGGCCGAACGGCGGCAGGCGGCGGCGGCGCAGATAGGCGCAGGCGGAGGCGACATCGCGGGACGGGTCGTCGCTGATCGCCGCGGCGGCCATTGATTGATCGATGCCCTTGGCCGCGAGATGCGCGATTGTGGCGCGGCGCGATTTGCCCTCCCGCGCCAGGCGGCGGGCGCGGGAAGCCGCGAAGGCGCCGTCATCCACCGCGCCGAGGTCGCGCAGGCTGGCGATGATACCGGGCACCGCCGCGCGCGCCGCATCACGGGCGGTCGCGATGATCTCGGCGTCGAGTCCGGCCGCCGCCGCCGCACGCGTCCAGCGCTCGATCCGGCGGTTCAGCACATGGGCCAGTCCCGCCTCGGTCGCGGCGAAGCGGGCGAGATGGGCGATGGCGATCACGCGGAGCCCGGCGGCGTCCGGCGCTTGGCCCAGTTTTCGTGGCTCGCGGGTCATCGGCCCAATGTGGCACGGCGCATGGGTTGACCGGAAGCCCCGGCGGGCGATAGTGCGGCGCATCAAACCGCCGGCGCGTCTTGGCGCGCCGTGCCCAGCAAGGAGCATGTCTCATGGCAAAATCCCCCGTTCGTATCGCCGTCACCGGTGCCGCCGGCCAGATCGCCTATGCGCTGGTGTTCCGCATCGCGAGCGGCGCGCTGCTCGGGCCGGATCAGCCGGTGATTCTGCATCTGCTCGACCTGCCGCCGATGCAGGGGGCGCTCAAGGGCGTGATGATGGAACTCGAGGATTGCGCCTTCCCGACACTGGCGGGGATGGTCGCGACCGATGATCCGAAACTGGCGTTCAAGGATATCGACATCGGCTTCCTGGTCGGCGCGCGGCCGCGCGGCAAGGGCATGGAGCGCAAGGATCTGCTTGGCGCCAATGCCGAGATCTTCACCGTTCAGGGTCGCGCCCTGAACGAGATGGCAAAACCCACCGCGCGGATTCTGGTGGTCGGCAATCCGGCCAACACCAACGCCCATATCGCGATGAAATCCGCCCCGAACCTCTCGCCCGACTGTTTTTCCGCGATGATCCGGCTCGATCACAACCGCGCCGCCTCGATGCTGGCGTCCAAGGCGGGCGTCGGCGTCGAGTCGATCGAACATCTGGTGGTCTGGGGCAACCACTCGCCGAGCATGTATCCCGACTATCGTTTCGCCACCGTCGGCGGGCGCAAACTCGCGGAGATGATCGGTGACGAGGCCTGGAACCGCGATGTCTTCATTCCCACGGTCGGCAAGCGCGGTGCCGCGGTGATCGAGGCGCGCGGCGCATCTTCGGCCGCCTCGGCGGCCAATGCCGCGATCGATCAGGTGCGGGACTGGGTGGTCGGCTCGCAGGGGCGCTGGGTGTCGATGGCCGTCGCCTCCGACGGCAGCTACGGCGTGCCGGAGGGCATCATGTTCGGCGTGCCGGTGACCTGTGCCGCCGGCGTGGTGACTCGGGTCACCGGCCTCGCGATGGATGAGTTCGCCCAGTCACGCTTCGCGATCACGCTGAACGAGCTGATCGAGGAACGCGCCGCCATCGCCCATCTGCTCGGCTGATCGCGGATAAAACAAAGGCCAGGGCGGAACCCTGGCCTTTTCTGTAACGGATCGCGACGGGATACTCAGGCGGCGTCGAACGCGCGATCGGCCTTCTTGCGGGTGTGGGGATCGAGGTAGCGCTTGCGCAGCCGGATCGCGGAGGGGGTGACCTCGACCAGCTCGTCATCCTCGATATAGGCGATGGCCTGTTCGAGGCTGAGCCGGCGCGGCGGCACCAGAAGCAGCGCCTCATCCTTGCCGGCGGCGCGGATGTTGGTGAGTTTCTTTTCGCGGACCGGGTTGATGTCCAGATCGTTCTCGCGCGAATGTTCGCCGAGGATCATGCCGACATAGACTTTCTCGCCGGCACCGATGAACATGGCCCCGCGATCCTGCAGGGCAAACAGCGAATACTGCACACTCTCGCCATCGGCGCTCGAGACCAGCGCGCCGTTGCGGCGGCCTTCCAGCGTGCCTTTCCACGGGCCGTAGCCGATGAAATGGCGGTTCATCACGCCTGAACCACGGGTGTCGGTGAGGAATTCGCCATGGTAGCCGATCAGCCCGCGGCTCGGGATGTGAAACGTCAGCCGCTGCTTGCCACCGCCGGAGGGGCGGATGTCCTGCAACTCGCCCTTGCGGCGCGACATTTTTTCGACGACGACGCCGGCGAAAGGTTCATCGACGTCGATGAGCACTTCCTCCATCGGTTCTTCGCGCTCGCCGGCCTCGTTTTCGCGGGTCAGGACGCGGGGGCGGCCGATGGTCAGTTCGAAGCCCTCGCGGCGCATCTGTTCGATCAGCACGCCGAGCTGGAGTTCGCCGCGCCCGGCGACTTCGAACGCCTCGGTCTCGTTGGAATCCGACACCTTGATCGCGACATTGCCTTCAGCCTCGCGGAACAGCCGCTCGCGGATCTGGCGGGAGGTGACCTTTTTGCCCTCGCGGCCGGCCAGCGGACCGTCGTTGATGCGGAACGTCATCGACAGGGTCGGCGGATCGATCGGGGTTGCGGGCAGGGCCGCGGTGATTTCCATGCCGCCGATGGTATCCGGCACGGTGGCTTCCTTGAGACCCGCGACCGCGATGATGTCGCCGGCGGAAACCTCATCGACCGGCACGCGCTCGAGGCCCCGGAACGCGAGCAGCTTGGTCAGGCGTCCGGTCTCGACGTTGCGGCCATCGAAGCTGATCACGCGGACCGGCATGTTGAGGGTCGCCCGGCCCTGCTCGACCCGGCCGGTCAGCACGCGGCCGAGGAAATTGTCGCTCTCGAGAATGGTCACGACCATGGCGAACGGCGCGTCCTCCGGCAGATTGGGCGCGGGGACATGGGTGACGATCAGATCGAACAGCGGCTTGAGGGTTTCGCGCGGGCCATCGAGCGTGGCGGTCGCCCAGCCCTGGCGGCCGGAGGCATAGAGCATCGGGAAGTCGAGTTGTTCATCGTTCGCACCGAGAGCGGCGAACAGATCGAACACCTCGTTATGGACCTCATCGGCGCGGGCGTCGGGCCGGTCGATCTTGTTGACCACAACGATCGGCTTGAGTCCGCGGGCGAGCGCCTTGCCGACGACGAATTTGGTCTGCGGCAATACGCCCTCGGCGGCATCGACCAGCACGACGACGCCGTCGACCATGTTCAGGATGCGTTCGACTTCGCCGCCGAAATCGGCGTGGCCGGGGGTATCGACGATGTTCAGCCGGTACTCGCCCCACTGCACCGCGGTGCATTTGGCGAGGATGGTGATGCCGCGCTCGCGTTCGAGGTCGTTGCGGTCCATCGCGCGCTCGGCGACGTGCTGATGCGCGCCGATCGATCCGGCCTGCTTCAGCAACTGGTCCACCAATGTGGTTTTGCCATGATCGACATGCGCGATGATGGCGACATTGCGCAGCATATTCTGGTTCATATTATCGTCTTTCGGGGTTCAACGCGCCTCTCCTACACGTTTTGCACTGCAAAAGCGAGTGTGATCAGCCATCGAGCGTCACCTATGCGAAAAGGGGTGGCGCATGGCCACCCCTGTTCGGGTCGGGACGCGGAGATACGGTCGTTACTGGTTTGACATATCGACGACCGGCGGCTGCTTCGGCGCGTTCATCTGATTGGTCATGGTGCTGTCCTGCTTGCCCTGCAGAGTGCCCATCACCCCATTGGGTTTTGCCATGCCGGAGGGGGACATTCCTGTGTTTGTCATGCCCGATTTCATCATGCCCGATTTATCCATGCCGGCGTTGTTCATCCGCTCACCGTGCATCTCGACCATCGCCTTGTGGACCATCATCGCGGCGCGCTGAAAATCGCCGCCTTCGACCGCCTTGCGCGCGCTGCGGATGGCGTCGATCGCGGGGGTGCTGATCGGACCGTTGACCGAACCTTCGACATAGGAATTGGTCAGCAGATCCGTCTCGGCGCGGCCGAGTGCGACGTGGGCGCGGGTCTTGTCATGGCTCATGATCGCCTGTTGGGCGAGGTGGAGGTAGGACCCGGCCGAGCCGTTCATCGCCATGGCGCCGCCCATGCGGTGCGACAGCACGCCCCTGTGCATGGGCATAGGATGCGCCGGCATGGTGGTGCCGGTCGGGGTCTGGGCGAAGGCGATGCCGCCCATCAGACAAAGGGCCGAACCGGCCATGAGAATATTGCGCATGTTGGTCTCCTTCCTGCCGTCACGCCGAGGGGCGGGACGCGGTGGTGGTGTCGAGGTCGAATGCCTGACGGTTAAGCTTACCGAAATGATTTGGGTGTAACGATCGCCCCAGACAACTGCGGAGAATTGACCGCACGATTAAACCGGAGTCAGAAATGAAATCCGTCCGTCCGGGGTCCGAGGGGGCGTCGAAGCGCAGGCGCTGTCTTCTGGGCGCTCTGTGCGTCGGGCTGATGGCCACGCCTTTTGGGGCCGCAGGGGCGGTCGCGCCCTCGGATGGCGCGGGTTGTGCCGTCGCGGCGCGTGCGGCCTCACGTCAGGCGGGTCTGCCGCCCGGTCTGCTCGATGCGATCGGCCTGGTCGAGACGGGCCGCACCGCCGCTGACGGGGCGCGGACCGCGTGGCCCTACACGGTCGATGCCGACGGGGTCGGCCATTGGTTCGCCAGCGTCCCCGAGGCGGCGGCTTTCGCACGTGCGGCTCTGGCCGGGGGGGCGCGGGCGGTGGATGTCGGGTGTTTCCAGATCGATCTGCAGGATCATCCCGGTGCCTTCGGCGCGCTGCGCGATGCGTTCGATCCGGCGGTGAACGCATCGGTCGCCGCGGCCTTTCTGACCCGGCTGCACCGGCGATGGGGCACCTGGAGGGCCGCGATCGCGGCCTATCACTCGGCGACGCCGGCGTATGGTCTGCCCTATGCCGCCATGGTGGCGGCGGCCTGGCATGGCGGGGTGGGGACGCTGCCGGCCGATCGCCCCGTGACTGATCGC
>NZ_JBMFGY010000002.1:81558-83873 GCF_049977125.1 Acidiphilium sp.
GATCGCCCCGTGACTGATCGCTACGTAATCGTGTTGCGGCCATCATCGGGCGAGTTGCCGCATATCGTCACGCCGTGACGTGATACCGATCGGTCATGTGCCGAACCGGCTTCATCGCATCATCATTTGGGTGTGACGCCATCATTCGATATACTCTCATCATGAGTATGCAGCCCCGGTTACCCCATGCGGCGGCGCGGCTGGTCAGCCGCTATCAGGAGGCTCTGGCCGGCGCCGGGATCGATGCCGTGCGCGGGTTGTATCTGGTGGGGTCGGTCGCGCTCGGCGACTATCAGGAGAACCATAGCGACGTCGATTTCGTCGCGGTGACCGACCGGCCGATCGTGCCCGATCTGGTCGAGCCGCTGGCAGGGCTCCATGCCCGGCTGCATACCGGGCGGCGGCCGGCGTTCGATGGGATCTATCTTGAGGCGTCGCGATTATCGCAGACGCCAGGTGCGGCCGAGATCGGTGATTACACGGTGCGGGGCGAATTCCATACCGGGCAACCCTGTTTCGAGATCAATCCGGCGACCTATCTGGGTTTGGTGCAAAGCGGCATCGTGGTGTTCGGGCCGCCGGTCCCGGCATTGGACATCGCGATCGACATGGCGGCGCTGCGGCGGTTTCAGCTCGATCATCTGCAGGGGTCCTGGGCGCGCTGGGTGCAGCGCAGCGATGCCGCGCTGCTGCGGATGGATCATGACGCGGATATCGCGGCGGCACCGCTGGCGTGGGGGGTGCTGGGGATGCTGCGGATCGCCTGCACGCTGGCGACCGGGCGGATCGTTTCGAAAACGGCGGCGGGGCGGTGGGCGCTGGGGGTGTATCCGCCGAAATGGCGCAATGTGATCGAGGAGGCGTTGGCGGTGCGGCGCGGCGAGGCACCGATGCTGACGCGGGCGCGGGCCGGCTCGACGATCGATTTTCTGCGCTTCGTGCTCGCTTCGCATCCGGTGGCGATGGGGGTGGGCTGAACGGGGCGCTTGACGCGGCCACGGGTGGGTCTGGCAGATAGGCGGGTGGACCGGTTTCGCTCGATTGCCCTGATCACCGCGCTGGGATTTTCCTCCGGGCTGCCGTTGGCGCTGTCGGGTTTCACCCTGCGGCTGTGGCTGACCCGGGCGGATCTGCCGCTCGCGGCGATCGGGTTTACCGCTAATCTGGGCATTGCGTATTCGCTGAAATTTCTGTGGGCGCCGGCGCTTGACCAGGTGCGGGCGCCGCGGCCGTTTCGAGCGCTGGGGCGGCGGCGGAGCTGGCTGCTGCTGATCCAGCTTGTGCTGGCCGCGGCGATCGGCGGGCTGGCGTTGACCCATCCGGCGCATGATCTGGCGGTAACGTTGGTGCTGGGCGGATTGGTCGCGTTTTTTTCGGCCAGTCAGGACATCATGATCGATACCTGGCGGATCGAGTTTTTTCCCCTGCATCTGCAGGGGGCGGCGACCGCTGGCTATGTGTGGGGGTATCGGGCGGCGATGCTGGTTTCGGGATCGGGGGTGATTGCGCTCTCGGTGGTGATCGGCTGGCATGAGGCGATTTTGCTGATGGTGCCGCTGCAACTGGTGGGCGCGGCGGCGACCCTGCTCTGCCCGGAGCCGGTACCTCCACAGGATCATCGGCCGGTCTCGATCGGGGCGCGGTTTCGCGATGCCGTGGTGGCCCCGCTGGCGGCGTTTCTGCAACGCCGGGGGGCGGTGCTGATTCTGGCGTTCGTCGTGCTGTTCTATCTCGGCGAGGCGCTGGCGGGGGTGATGCTGGCACCCTATTATACGCATCTCGGGTTCAATCGGGCGGTTATCGCGCTGGCGACCGGGCCGGCGGCCTTGGTCGCGGTGCTCGCCGGTACCGCGCTGGGCGGGGTGCTGGTGGCGCGCGCCGGCGTGGGGCGGGCGCTGCTCGCGGCGCTGCTGTTTCAGACCATGGCGCTGCTGTTGTACCCGGTGCTCGGATTATATCCGCATCTGCCGCATATTCTGCTGGCGGTGAGCGTGGTGGAAGCCTTTGCCCAGGGGATTTCGGATGCCGCGTTCATTACGTTTCTCTCGGGCCTGTGCAACAAAAACTATACGGCGACGCAGTACGCGCTGCTGTCCTCGGTGGCGGCGCTGGCGCTGCGGACGGTGGGCGGGTTTTCCGGCGTGATCGCACAGGCGCTGGGATGGATCAGATTCTATGAATTCACCGTGGTCTCGGCGCTGCCGGCGGTGGTGGTGCTGCTGGTGATTCTGCGGAAATATCCGATCGCGGCGGCGGCTTAGCGCGAGGTGCTCGGATTTTGTTTTGATAACGTAACGATTTGGGCGTGCGAAAGC
>NZ_JBMFGY010000003.1:0-4221 GCF_049977125.1 Acidiphilium sp.
TTTCATGCGATTATGTTGCCGCTGCCGCGTCAACTTAATCGCATATCGCTCTAAACGCATTCAACCAGATCAAAAATCCCCAAAAACAGCCCTGAACCCAACGAAACATCCACACATGGCACTCTATCACAAAAAATCGACGGCTCGTGCCCCGTGCCCTGCCCCATATCAACTCACCTTGTCGCGTCATTTTTCGGCTCACCAAAAAAAGCGCGGATCGGGATGATCCGCGCTTTCTAGCACCGTGGTTCGGGCGTTATTTGCCTGATTGACCCGTGGGAGCCGGGGCGGGTGTTGCGCTGGCCGGGGATACGGCCGCTGGTGCGCTGGTCATGGTGATCATGGCCGGATTGGCTTCGCCGCTTGCGGCGGGCGAGGCTGGGTTTGCGTCGGCGAGGGAGGCGGGGCCTTCGAGGTAGGGGAATTGCGCCGCCATTTTCGCGCCGTAGAGCGGTTTCGGCAGACCTTGATGGCAGGTCGAGCAGTCGATTTTGGCGACGTCGCCATCGGGGCCGAGCAGGTCGTGAGCAAACGTGCCGGTGAGAGGCACCATATAGTCGTTGTTGAGTGCCCGGACCATGTGCAGACCGTAGTAGGCGGTGACGCGTTGCGGGGTGCTTTCGGTCCAAGAGGCGAAGTTGCGGGATTCATGGCAGAATTCGCAATTGACGCCGAGCGAGGTCGAGAAGTTCATCATCAGTGCGTAGGTCCAGTTGGTTTGCTGGATCGACATGCGGTTATCGTTCGGCAGGGCGGTGGTGCCTTCGGTGTTGATCATGGCGTTCACGCCGCCCTTGGGATGACCGACCAGGAAGGGGGTGAACGGATCGTAGGGGAGTGATGAGCCATCCGCCGCGAGGGAGGGCCGGGCTTCGCCGGTCTGGGATTCAACCATGCCGGTCGCGTGGGGCGATTCGACCCCTTTGAACCAGACATATTGCGGGTTGTTGTTGCCACGATGGCAGGTGTAGCAGGTGACGCCGACGTTTTTGACGTGGGATTTCCAGACAGCGTTGGTGTAGATGGTCATTTGGATCATGCGGCGGGCGACGCGCTTGGTGTATTTTGCGTCCGAGGCGAAATTGCCGCTGACATGGCAGTAGTTGCAGCCTTGTTTCGGCGCGACCCATTGGGTCATCGAAACCATGATCCGTGCGAATGCGGCGGCGGGAACGTTTTTCAGTACTTGAACATTTTTGTAGATGCTGCCGGCCGGCGGCCCGGCATCGACGGCCGGGACGACGGCGGGGGCCTGGTTCATCGCGAAGGAGGCGGCGATGGCGGCCGGGCTTGAGACTTGCATGATACCGGTGCCGCGGTAACCGTTCTGGACGATATGCGCGGGCGGGGGTTGAAGGGTCAGGACCGCGAGGACGGCAAGCGCAAGGCCGGCGATCAGGGCGACCAGGGGAATGGTTATTCTCATTGGTGTGCTCCCGTGCCACTCGTGATCGGGTCGATCACTTTGCCATAGACATGCGGGTAGGGGGGGGCGACGTGGTGCTTGACCGCCCAGAGGAACCAATTGTCGACCACGGTGCCGGTGAGCAAAATACCGATGCCGCCGGTGAGGGTGGTCAGGACGGCGAACCACCAGGCCCAGCGATGGATGGATTCCATGGTGGCGTTGAAGCCCATGGTCCAGCGCCAGAACAGGGCGGCGCGTTCGGAGGCGGTACCGCGATCGACGGTTTGTTCAACTTCACGCTCACCGCCGAAGCGGCTGACCGCGAGAATCGTTGCACCGTGCATCGCGAAGATCAGCACCGAACCGTAGAGGAACACGATCGAGAGCATGTGGAACGGATCGTAATAGAGATTGCCGTAGCGCAGCGAGAAGGAAACGGTCCAATCCAGATGGGGGAAGATGCCGAACGGCGGGGCCTCGCCCCAGCTGCCCATCAGCAGCGGGCGGATAAAACCAAGGACAAGGTAGAGCCAGATGGCGGAGGCGAAGGCCCAGGCGGTATGGGTACCAAGGCCGAGCTGGCGGGAGCGACGATAGATCCGCGCCCACCACAGGATCAGCGATGTGGTGAGGAAGAAGCCGGCCATCAGCCACCAGCCGCCGTGGGCGAGGCTCGGGATGCGCAGCCCATCGGACGGGGCGGGCGGTTCGAGCGCGAGCCAGGGCAGATCGCGGACGAAGCGGATCGGGTTCCAGTTCACCGAGGCCCACATATTGAGGCCGATGATCTCGAAGGCGATCAGACCGGAGACGATCGAGGCGATGCCGAGCGTGCCGAGGTAGATTGGCCCGACCTGGGCGTTGCCGATCTGACCCATGAAGTAGCTGAAGAAGGGTTTACCCTGGCGGCCCCAGATGCCGTCGGGGGCGGTGACGCCGTGGTGCAAAGGACCACGGATCTGCACCCGGGTGAAGATGTTCTGGTATTCGGCCATTATAGCCTCCCCACTGACAAATCGTTACTGGCTTGATGGTTGTTCATCACACACCTCAGTGCCCGCCGAATTGCCAGATCGGCAGGTGCAACCACCAGCCCCACCAAGACGGCCAGCCCTGGGTCCAGAACGGTCCGGAGATCAGGATGCAGGCGGCGCTGGCGAACCCGGCGCCGAGGGCGAGAAACAGGCCGAGCCGATGGATTCCGAGGGTGCCGATCGAGTAGCCGACAATATCGCGAAAGAAACTGTCCTCATGTTCGGTGAACTTGACCGGTTCGCCCTTGGCCGGATTGATGGCGGAAAGTACCAGCGATCCGTGCAAGCCGAGAGCGAGGGTGGTGGTGAAGAACAGGGTCACGGCGACCATGTGCATCGGGTTGTATTCAAAGTTGATATAATTGTAGCCGGTGTTCGACACCCAATCGAGGTGGGACATGATGCCATAGGGAAAACCGACTCCCCAGGCGCCCATCAGGAGCGGACGGATCACGTTGAGGGCGACATAGGCGAAGATGGCCACCGAGAATGCGGCGGGCACATGTAGGCCGATGCCAAGTTTGCGGGAGATTTCGACCTCGCGCAGCGCCCAGGAGACGAAGGCACCGACCGCGCAGATGGTAATGACCTGCCACAGCCCGCCATGGGTCAGCGGGGCGAACCCCAGACCGTAGGACAGGTCGGGCGGGGCGATGTTGATCTGCCAGATATTCCAGGTCGGGCCGATTGCCGCCCCCCAGAGGATCAACGCGGTGCCGACGAGAGAAAAAAAGGCGGTCGTGACGCCGAAGAAACCGACGTAGAACGGCCCTACCCAGAAATCGAACAGATCGCCGCCAACCAAGGTACCGCCGCGGACGCGGTATTTTCTTTCAAAACTGAGCATTGCCATCGGGCTCTTCCTTATTCCTTTAGAGTCTCGTGCCCCCGGTGCCGCCGCGGTAGGCCGGCGGACACCGGGGTGATACGAAAGCCTGTATCGGCCCGGCTAACTCTTTGCCGGCATCGATGATTGCTGTTGCATTGCCGGCATCGCGGCGCCACCGCCGATCCAGTCGAATCGTGGCGTGCTCAGCAGGATGAAGTGAATCAGGATCGCAAGCGCGAAGAGAAATACCGCGAGTGCGGTAAGAACCCTGCGCGGATCGAACAGAAGCCACATGCGCCACATGGTCTGTCCTCCCTCAACCGATGTTCGAGGTGAGCATTTTCACCCCGATATGAGCGTTGGTGAGGAACCCGGTGGCAAAGCCGTGCGGCCCGGGAATCCACGGCCGCCACTGCCAAACCAGGAAGTGGGCGATCGCTGCAATGATGACGAAGCCGATGAAGCTCATCATGAAGATGGAATGGAACTCCTTGGCTTCGCGTTCGGTCAGGCCGGATAGCGAGCCCTCCCGATCTTGTGTGGTCATGGACATGATAGAAATATCCTCGATTTGGCTTGAAGCGTTGCCGATTCAGACCAGTTCCGCGCGGACCCCACGCGGGGGGACGGATGACGCCTCGCGGACGCCAGCCGATGGGTGAGCCGGGCAAGCAAGGCCTGGCGAAGGGGGTGCGTCGGGTTCATGCGGGTTCCCGTTCGCGAAGGGCGGATTCGAGATGCGCAATGGTGACGCGCGATGAGCCGTCACGGCGGGCTTCGCGTTCGGCGCGGTCGCGCAGGCGCTTGGCGGCCGAGATGCGGATCAGGAACGGTTCGGTCTCGAGATGACGATCGAGCGCGGTCAGGGCGGCTGCGTCCCACAGATCGGCGGTATCGGCGCGGGCGAGGGTTGCGTCGATCTTGTCGAGCTCGGTGCCGAGCGGCAGGAT
>NZ_JBMFGY010000003.1:4321-6099 GCF_049977125.1 Acidiphilium sp.
GGTTTGACGCCGGGTTTGCGGGCGAACGAAAAGGTGCAGGGAATGCCGAGATCGTCTTCGAGCAGGCGTTTGAGACCGCGGGTGTAGGTTTCGGTTGCGACGACGGCGAAGCTCGCGGTGGCGAAGAAATCCTGGGTGACGCTGCGCCAGAGATCCCAGATCGGCTTGATCGTGGACTCCTTTTCGCGCGCGATGAAGGGTTCGGGGTCGAGGCCGGTGAGTTCGCCGAGTTTACGGAGGAAATTGGTGGTGGCGTGGATACCGAACGGCGCCATCAGATAGGGTTTGCCGAGTTCCTCGCAGAGTTTGCGGCCGAATTCGCGGTAGAGGCAGATGTTGACGCTGGCATCGGCGAGTTTCGGCGTGTCCTTGAGGTGCGAGCCGAGCGGGAAGGCCAGATTGACCTCGCACCCGATGCCTTCGACCAGGCGACGGATTTCCGCGAGGTCGGACGGCATGTTGAACGTGCCGTAGATGGCGCCGATGATATTGACGCGGGGCTTTTCGGTTTTCGGCTCCGGGCGTTTCGCTTTGGCATTGCCGAATTCGCTGTAGAGCCAGACCAGGGCGCGGTCGGCACTCTGCCATTGGTCTTCATCGATCGTGCGGGGCAGGAAGCGGCGCAGATTGGAGCCTTCGGGGGTAACGCCGCCGCCGATCATCTCGGCGATGCTACCGGTGACGACGACGGCGGGCATCGATTGGTCGCCGGCGGCGGCGGCGCGCTTCATCGGGCCTTCGGTGCCGGTCATCGAGAGGGAGTCTTCATCGAGGCCGGTGACCACGATCGGGAGTTCGTGGGGAGGCAGCGCATCGGTGTAGTGCAGCACGGCGGTGACGGGCAGGTTCTCGCAGCCGACCGGACCGTCGATCACGACGCGCAGGCCTTTGATGGCGGAGAAGACATAGACGGCACCCCAGTAGCCGCCGGCGCGGTCGTGATCCTGGACCAACATCAGGCGACCTCCGCTTTCACGGGTTTGGTGACGGTGCGTGGCGCGGGTTTCGGCGCGGGGGGAGCCTCGAAAAAGCTGACCATGCGGCTGAAGCGTTCGCGGCCCTTGCATTGGGTGGCGACGATGGCGGGGAGTGCGGCAGCACCTGCGGCACCGAAGACGGGGCGGGCGGAGACCATGTTGGTGAAATACACCGCCGGGGTGCCGATTTCCTTCGCGGCCTGGACCAGGGGCGTGGTGCCGAGCGCGAGATCGGGTTTGACGTCGCGCATCGCCGCGATGTCCTGCTCGAGCGAGGCGCGGTATTGGACATGGGTGCCCTGGGCTTCGAGCCAGATTCGGTCGGGGTCGCTCCATTCGGTGCGCGGGAGCGCGGTGCCGACATACGGGATGGTGGCGCCGGCTTCGATCAGCAGGCGGGCAACCAGGAGTTCGGAGCCCTCGTAGCCGGAGACGATCATGCGGGCATCGACCGGGTTGGCGGCCATGACGGCGCGGATCGGCGCGAGGGCCTGGGCTTTGGCGCGGTCGATGGTTTTGGCGTCGATATTGGCGGCTTTGCCGATGGCGTCGAGCCAGTCGGCGGTGGCGGCTTCGCCGACCGGGGCGGAGCCGACGATGGCGCGGCCGGCAGCGGCGAATTCGCGGACGCTGGCGGTGTAGAACGGGTGGACCGCGGCGGCGATGCTGCAATCGAGGGCTGCGTAGAGATCGCGCCATTCGCGGGCGGGGAGTTGCGGGCCGATCGCGAGGCCCATGGGCGCGAGCATGGCGGCGATTCCGGGTGGATCGGCGGGGAAGAGTTCGCCGAGCAGGGTGACG
>NZ_JBMFGY010000003.1:6199-78443 GCF_049977125.1 Acidiphilium sp.
CGGGGGCGGGCGACCGCGCCGGCTTCGGCTTCGGCGCGGGCGTAGCGCAGCATGGCGCCGGCGAGCACGTCCTTGGCTTCGGCATGGGTGGGCACGCCGAAACCGGGGACATCGATGCCGATGATGCGGACACCGTCGATCTCTTTCGGCAGCAGATCGAGCGGCACGCCGGAGGCGGTGGGGACGCAGAGGTTGATGATGACCACGGCATCGTAATCGGCCGGGCGGGCGGTTTCGCGGACGGCTTTGCGGATGTCTTCGAACAGCTGGCCGGTGACCAGGGTTTCGGAGTCGAAGGGCACGTAACCCACGCTGCGGCGCGCGCCGTAGAAATGCGAGGTGAAGGTGAGACCGTAGACGCAGCAGGCGGAGCCCGAGAGAATGGTGGCGACCCTGCGCATCCGCAGGCCGACGCGCAGAGCGCCGAAGGCCGGGCACATCGATTGCGGCTGGTCGTGCGGGCCCTTGGGGTAGTCAGCCGCGAGCCGGTCGAGCATCGCCGATTTGCCGGCGGCGCGTGCGGCCTGCTGCATGGTCTCGGCCCCGCCGTGGCAGCCCGGTTCGGACGATTTGGCGGGCAGCACGGTACCGTCGGGCGGGCTCATGCTCACGCGCCCTCGTAGACGATTTCGAGCGAGGGTTTGTTCAGGATGGTCGAGCCGCACATGTCTTCGAGGCTCGCGGGCAGCAAGGTGACGCCGCGACCGACCGCCTCGCCCTTGAACAGGCCGAGCAGCGCGTCGTGGCTGAGGGGCTTCGGGCGGATCGGCGGCGCTTCGGCCACCTGCACGCCGAGCGCTTCGAACAGCGGCGCCCATTTGCCGCCGAGCTGGCCGACGATTTCGTAATTGGCGGATTTGCGGCGGATGTCCTCATCGGCCGGGATGGCGGCGAGGACGGGGATGCCGACCGCATCCGCGAAGGCCTGCGCCTCACCGGTGCCATCGTCCTTGTTGATCACCAGACCGGCGACACCGACGTTGCCGCCGAGATTGCGGAAGTAGTCGACTGCCGAGCAGACGTTGTTGGCGACGTAGAGCGATTGCAGATCGTTCGAGCCGACCACGATGACTTTCTGGCAGAGGTCGCGCGCGATCGGCAGGCCGAAGCCGCCGCACACCACGTCACCCAGGAAGTCGAGCAGGACGTAGTCGAAATCCCATTGATGAAAGCCGAGCTTGTCGAGCAGTTCGAAGCCGTGGATGATGCCGCGCCCGCCGCAGCCGCGCCCGACCTCCGGGCCGCCGAGTTCCATGGCGAACACGCCGTCGCGCTTGAAACATACATCACCGATCAGCACGGGTTCGCCGGCGGCTTTTTTGCGCGACGAGGTTTCGATGATGGTGGGGCAGGAGCGGCCGCCGAACAGCAGCGAGGTGGTGTCGCTCTTGGGATCGCAGCCGATCAGCAGCACACGCTTGCCGAGTTGCGACATCATGTACGATAGATTGGCGAGGGTGAAGCTCTTGCCGATGCCGCCCTTGCCATAGATCGCGATGATCTGGGTTTTCTTGGGCGACGCCACGCTGGCACCGACCTCGATATCGGGGGCAATGCGACCGGTGGTTGCGTTCATGATGCGTCTCTCCAATCGATGAGCAGTTTCAGGCAGTCATCCGATCCGAAGGCGGTGTGATAGGCACCAGCAGCCTCGGCGGCGGGGATACGGTGGGTGATCAGACCGTCGAGATCGAGCGTGTGGTCCGCAATCAGGGCAGTGACGTGGGCAAGGTCGACCGGTTGCCACTGCGCGGCGATGGCGACGCGAGCCTCGCGCATGAAGGCCGGGGCGAAGGCGAATTGCAGGGGTGCGGCATAGAAGCCGGCGAGCGTGATCAGCCCTTGCGGCGCGAGCCGGGCGATCAGCGTATCGAGGATGGCGGCATCGCCACTGACATCGATGACGGAGCGATAGTCGCGCCGCGCATCCGCCGCAGCATCACACACATGGTAGCCGGGGCCAGCATTCATCCGGTTAGGGTTGGTTTCCCACACGGTGGGAGCGCCACCAGCGATCACGGCGAGGCGGGCGATCAGACGGCCGAGCACACCATGGCCGATAATCAATTCTGGCGCCCCGCCGGCGATGGCGAGCGCGTGCTGCGCGGTGGCGGCAAGCGCGATTAGGGCGCCACGCTCGCCGAGATCGGGTGCGATCGGGACGACACGATCGGCGCCGACCACGAGGTGACTCGCATTTGCACCAAACAGGCCTCGAATGGCACCGAAGCAGTGCGCGCCGGGAACGAACACATGCTCGCCAATACGCGATTGCATATCTGACCCGGCATCAATGATGCGGCCGACCGCCTCGTAGCCGGGCACCAGCGGATAGCCCATGCCGGGAAAATGCGGCATCGCGCCGGACCAGATGAGTTTTTCGGTGCCGGTGCTGACGCCGCTGTAATCGACCGCGACCAGAACATCCTTCGCCGCCGGCGCATCGAGCGCGATCCGGCGAAGGGCGATTTGTTTTGGTTCTTCGATGATGATGGCCAGACTATCGAGCAAAACACGTCCTCCCCGTGGAGTGCGGTGCCCGGAGACTGCCGGGACACGGGTGTAAGAATACCGTGACATGTATCATTGTCAATCTAAACTTACACTTGCGTGAGTGGAAAATACCCTGGGTCATGCGGTCCGCGCGGTAATCAGGCTCGCCAGCATCGGCTGGTTGGTTCGGCGCTGCTTCGCCGCGATGAAGCCGGCGGCTTCGAGCATGGCGATCACTTCGGTGGGACGGCGTGGGCGGCCGCTACCCATGGCGAAGAGATAGAGGCCAAAATAGGCATCGCCCATCGATTCGGCGCCTTTAGTACCCGCCATGGGTTCAGCGATCAGGATGGTGCCGCGCGGGCCGAGAGCGCCGCGGGCGTTGCGTAGAATCGCCATCGCTTGGTCATCGTCGTGATCGTGCAAAACGCGGATCAGGGTGATGATATCCGCATCGCTCGGCAGGGCGTCGTGGCGCATGTCGCCCGCGTGGATGCGACTCCGTGCGGCGAGACCCGCGGCTTCGAGTTTGTGCCGCGCGAGAGCGGCGACGGGGGGAACATCGAACAGCATCAGGGCGAGCTGCGGTGCGTTGTGTGCGACGGCGGTGAGGAAACTGCCGTCGCCACCGCCGAGATCGAGCAGGCATCGGTGCGGTTTGAAATCGTAGGCGGCCAGGATCTCCCTGGCAATCATCGGTTGTGACGCGGCCATCAGGGCGGAATAGGGGGCGGCGCGGTCGGTAGTCGCTTGCTCGTAGGGCCAATAGGCGGCAAGGCTGGCGGTGGCATCGCCGCGTAACAGGGCGATCGGGTCGGCGAGGTCGCGGTAGAGCAGTGCGTGGTGGCGCACCATCGCGGCGATGCCGGGATTGCCGCGCAGGGCGGCACCAAGCGGGCCGAGACGGGCGGTGGTGCCATCGGTTTCGAGGAGGCGCAGCGCGGCGGCGGCGCGGATCAGGCGGTACATTGCCTCTGGGGGAATCGCAGATTCGGCGGCCAGCGTGGCGATTGCAACCGGCATCGCGGCGAGTCGCTCGAACATATCGAGGCTGACGCATGCCGACAGGGTCTGGGCGTAGACAAATCCGGCGCAGAGATCGAACAGCGCGGTCGCCTCGCGGCGTGCGATCGGACGGGTGAGCGGAAATGCCGCCGCCCATTGTTGAAAGCGCGGACTGGCCAACAGGCGATTGCGCGCCGCCTGCCACCGTTCCCGCCAGGACAGCGGCGTGATGGACACGGCGGGGGCAATCGCGCTCATGCCGCCGCGCGGGCGAGGGTTTTCGGCACCAGACGCTTGGCTTCCTGGATAATCAACGCCCGCAGCGGCACCGCGCCGTGGCAATCGGGGATCGAGGCCGCGGCGGCTTCGGCGATGCTGTCGAGCCGATCCAGCGCGCCATCGATGCCGTAAAGTGCCACAGCGCTGGGGCGATTCAGCGCATCGTCCTGGCCGATCGGCTTGCCGCAGGTCGCGGCATCGCCGGCGGCGTCGCAGAGGTCATCGGCGATTTGATAGGCATCGCCGAGATATTCACCCAGCGCGCGCCATGGGGCTGGATTATGCCCAGCGCTGAGCGCGCCGGCCATGGCGGCAGCAGCGAACAGGGCGCTGGTCTTGGCGCGTTGGTAGCGGGCGAGGTCGATGGCCTCCTCGCTCTCCCAAGCCTGGCCGGCAACGATACCGCCGGGCATGCCGACCGACTGGGCGACAATGCCGATGAGCCCGGCGAGTTGGATCGGGTTAGCGGCGGCACCTAGAGCGATAGTCTGGAACGCCAGAACGATCAGCGCATCGCCGGTCAGCACAGCGAGAGGGGCGCCGAAGGCGGCGTGGACCGAGGGCTTACCGCGGCGAATCGGAGCGTCGTCGAAACAAGGCAAATCATCGTGCACAAGCGAGGCGCAATGGAGGAATTCGAGCGCGGCACCAGCGGCAGCGGCGGGCTGGAGGTCGGGCGCGCCGCAAGCCGAGGCGACCGCGAGGCACAGACGTGGACGGACCCGCGCGCCGCGCGGGAATACGGCGTGGCGCATGGCGGCGGCGAGTTTCGGCGGTGCATCGCCGGCTTCAGCGCGGAGCAGAGCGGTGGTAAGAGTGGCTTCGATCAGTGCGACGGCGTCCATCAGCAACCTCCCGGATTCTCGCGCGGGTCCCGCGAGTGTAAACTTTGATTGTCACTTATGACTGTGCTATTTGATTGACAGTTCGTCAAGCAGTTTCGATTCGAGTTTCACGCGATACTGGTTTCACGAAGGAGCACGCAGCCGATTTCAAACAGGACAAACCCGCCGGTCGTGATCATCGGCGCCGGCATGGGTGGGCTGGCGGCGGCGGTCGATCTGGCGGCGTCGGGGCGGCGGGTGGTCGTGGTGGACCGTGCCGAAGCAGTGGGGGGCAAGCTGCGCGACGTGGCGATCGGGCCGGCGCGCGTCGATGCCGGGCCGACCGTGGTAACGATGCGAACGGTGTTCGATGACCTGTTCGCGGCAGCCGGGGCGCGTATTGACGATCATGTCGCACTGGTGCCGCTTGATGTTCTTGCGCGGCATCACTGGCGAGACGGCACGGTGCTGGATTTGTCCGCCGATACCGCGGTGAGCGAGGCGGCAATCGGGCGAGTGATGGGGGTGGCGGCAGCGGCGGCGTATCGCCGGTTCGGTGCGCGCAGTGCCGCGATCTATCGCACGCTGGATGCGACGTTCATGCGCAATCCGGCGCCGGGGTTGCTCAGCTTGACGCGTCGTGGTGGCGTCGCCGGGCTGGCGGCATTTCGACATGCCTCGCCATTCACCTCGCTATGGGATGCGCTGGGGACCTGTTTCGCGGACCAGCGGTTGCGCCAGTTGTTCGCGCGCTATGCCACTTATTCCGGCGCTTCACCTTTTGCCGCGCCGGCGACCCTGATGCTGATCGCGCATGCCGAACAGGCGGGGGTGTGGCGCGTGGCGGGCGGGATGCGCCGGTTGGCCACCGCGCTGGCAGATTTGGCGGCGCGGCAGGGGGCGGTGTTCGAATTCGGGATCGGCGTGGAGGCCGTTCTGGCGGATGGCGGACGGGCGTGCGGTGTAAGGCTTGCGGATGGGCGGGTGATCGCGGCTGGGGCGGTGATTGCCAATGCCGATCTCGGCGCGATCGTGGCGGGGCAGCTCGGGGCGGCGGCGCAGGCGGCGATTCCGGCCGCGTTGCGGCGCTACCGGCGCTCGCTCTCGGCGGTGACCTGGCAGGTGGTGGCGGTCGCGCGAGGGTTTGGCCTGAGCCACCACAATGTGTTTTTCTCGGCGGATTATGCACGTGAATTCGCAGAGATCGGCTGCGGCGGTCTGCCGGAAGACCCGACGATTTATCTCTGCGCGCAGGATCGGGCGGGGACGGCGGCTGACATAGTGAGCGGGGGGGCGGAGCGGATGCTCATTCTGGTCAATGCGCCGGCGCTGGGCGATCGGGGCCTGCCTGATGCGGCGGCGTTGGCCTCGTTATGGCGGCGGGTGGTCGCAAGGCTGGCGGCGGCGGGGCTGGAACTTGACATCCGGCACATTGGCGCGACCGGGCCGGTGGAATTCGACACCCTGTTTCCCGGCGCGGGCGGGGCATTATATGGGCGGGACCTGGGCGGGTGGCGCGATCCGTTCCAGCGGCCGACCGCACGGACGCGCTTGGCGGGGTTTTATCTGGCCGGAGGCTCGGTGCATCCCGGACCGGGATTGCCGATGGCGGCACTGTCGGGACGGTTCGCCGCGCAAGCGGTGCGGGAGGATGCGGCATGACGGATGGCGCGATGATCCGGTTCGATGCGCCGGTGGCGCGGGGCGGTTATGCATGGTGGTATATCGATGCGCTGAGCGATGACGGATTGCATGCGCTGACCCTGATCGCCTTCGTCGGTTCGGTGTTTTCGCCCTATTACGCGCGTGCCAACCGCCGGACCCCGGGCGGGGCCGATCCGGAGGACTACGTCGCGGTCAATCTGGCGCTTTATGGACCGCGCCGGACGTTGTGGGCCATGACCGAGCGGCGGCGACGCAGCCTGATCCGCGATCCGGCGACGCTGGGAATCGGGCCGAGCCGGCTGGATTGGGACGGCAATCTTCTCGCCATCCGCATCAACGAACTGACCACCCCGCTGCCGCAACCGTTGCGCGGCATGATCACGGTTCATCCCAAGGCGGTGGAAACAGCGGTCTATCCGCTTGATGCCGCCGGCGCGCATCGCTGGCAGCCAGTGGCGCCTTGCGCTCGGGTGAGCGTGGCGTTCGAAAAACCGGCCCTGTCGTGGCAGGGCGATGCCTATTTCGATCGCAACGAGGGCGACGCGCCGATCGGCAGCGCGTTCTCGACCTGGAACTGGTCGCGTACGCCCAACCGGCGGGGGGCACGCGTGTTCTATCACGCGACCCGGCGCGATGGTGGCACCACCGATCTGTCGCTGCAATTTTCCGCGGCTGGTGGGGTCGCCCCGATAGTGGCACCGCCCCCCTCCCCGCTACCGATCACCTGGTGGCGGATTGCGCGCGAAACCCGCAGCGATGCGGGGTTCGATGCCAAGCTCATCCGCAATTTCGAGGATACGCCGTTCTATGCGCGGGCGCGGATAGCCGCGAGCATCGATGGTGAGACGGTCGACGGGGTGCACGAGACGCTGGATCTGGATCGGTTCGCACAACCCGTGGTGCAGGCGATGCTGCCGTTCCGGATGCCGCGACGGGTGGTATAGGCGTGGCGATGCGCCGATGGCCCCGCGGGTCATTCGCTTTGGTGCGGACGGCGCTGGGGGCGGGCCGGTTGCGGCTCGCGGGGGCGTGGCGAGACCGACGCGATCCGGCAGGTTAGCGGCACATCAGCATGATACGGTGCCCAATACTGGGTTTCGCCGAAAATCGGCAGACCGAGATAGCCGTGCACCGCTAGGCGGCCGCCCGGCGTGACGTGGAACTCCATGTGGTAGTCATTTCCGTTTCGCGGATCGATGATATGGCCGCGCCAGAAGTGGCCGTTGCGGGTGATGGCGGCGCGGATGAGCCGGAAGTGGCACTGGGACCGGCCACGCCAATCCTTGGGCATGGGGGCATGCGGCGCGAGGAAGATACCAACGATCCGGCCGCATAATCCGCTGCCGCTGTGACAGGGGGCGATGGCGACGACCGCACCGTCCCGCGCGGTCAGCCAGTCGCCGATCGGTGCGCGGGGCGGGCCGGCGGTGTGTGCCGGGGGAACGGTGACGGTGGCGAGGATGAGGGTGGCGAACCACGCGCGTTCGAGCCGTTCGAGGATCATGACGTCATTGCAGGTCACCCGTCGTTCGGCGCAGAGTCTCCGTTGGCCGCGCCCTTGTCAAACCGACGGAACGGCTTGTTCGCCATCACGACCGTGCATACATGCCTGAGGGCTCATCGAGTGTGACTTCCACGGCGGGAGCGGGCCGTTGAGCGTCGGCGCGGTCGACATTACGACGTCAGGCATCAGGTCATGACCAATATCACCATTCTCGGTTCCGGTTTCGGTGCGATGACGACGGTACGGGAATTGCGCCGGCTCAAGGTTGCGGCGGGGATCACGGTTATTTCGCCACGAGATGAGCTGCATTATCTGTCGAGCTCGGTGTGGATTCCGGCGGGAGTGGTCACGGGCGACGATCTGAAAATTCCGTTGCAGCGTTTCTTTGCCCGTAACGAGGTGAGTTTCGTGCGCGGCGCGGCGACCGGTCTGGCGGATGGCGGGCGCACGGTGCTCACCGATGCGGGGCGTTTTGCCAATGATCAGCTAGTGATCGCGACTGGTGCGCGGTTTCTGCGCACGCTGCCGGGAATTGAGCACGCGCTCACTCCATGCGCCGGAATCGAGACCGCGGAGGAGATTGCACGGCGGCTGCGGGCGATGACGGGCGGGACGATCGCGGTGGGATTCGCGACCAACCCGAATGAGCCGGGCGCGATGCGGGGCGGGCCGATGTTCGAGTATCTGTTCATCATTGATGCGCTACTGCGGCGCGAGGGACGGCGCGCGGCATTCGAACTCGTGTTTTTCAACCCGGCAGCTCGACCCGGTGCCCGGCTTGGGCCGGAAGCGGTCGATGGCATGCTGGCGGAGATGACCAAGCGCGGGATCAGCACACATCTCGGTCACAAACTGGTGCGCTTCGAGCCGGGTAGGGTCGTGACCGAAGGGGGGGATTTCGCCGCCGATCTGATCCTGTTCATGCCGGGGTTGACCGGGCCGGCCTGGCTCGACCATGCGGACCTGCCGCTGTCAGCTGGCGGCATGATCACGGCCGATGCCCAGTGCCGGGTTACCGCGCGTCCCGGTGTGTGGGTGGTTGGCGATGTCGGCAGTTATCCCGGACCCGACTGGCTGGCGAAACAGGCGCATCAGGCCGATCTCCAGGCCAAGGCGGCTGCCGCGAATATCGCCGCAACACTCGAGGGGCGAGAGGCGGTCACGGCGTTCAAATCCGAACTGATCTGTATTATCGATACGCTCCATTCGGGCATTCTGGTGTATCGCAACCCGTCGCGCAATTTTGTCAGCCCGCAGCTTCGGCTGTTTCACTGGGCCAAACGGGCTTTCGAGCGGCAGTATCTGCGGCCTTATCGCTGAGCCGGAATGAATTGCCTATGAGGGATTGCTGTCGGCGCGTTCAGGTGCCGGGAGGTGGCGATGGGCGATGACACGCAGAAATTGCTGCGCCATGGCGTGATAGACTGGTTCCTTGCAGACCAGACGTGAGGCGAGGGTGCCGAGGATCGCCGCCAAGCCGACCGGGACGGTCATGGCGGGGTTACTGGTCATTTCGATGACGATGGCCGTCGCGGTGAGCGGTGACTGAACCACACCGGAGAAATAGCCGGCCATGCCGATCATGGCAAAGGCCGCTACCGGTAGGCCAGGAATCAGGTGGGCGAACGCGGTGCCGACGCCGACGCCGACCGCGAGTGATGGGGCGAAGATGCCACCGGGGATGCCGGAGAGGTAGGAGATCAGCGTGGCCAGAAACTTCAGCGGTGCGAAATCCAGCGGCGGCAGCACACCCCGGATCAGCGCTGCCTGCGCCTCGCCGTAACTCGCATCGAACGTCTGGCCGTGCGAGATCAGACCGATCACGGCGAGGCTCAGGCCACAGAACCCCGCGAACCATGCCGGCCTCGATTTAGCGATGCGATTGATCAATTCCGGCATGAACAGGGCCGGCGTGATCAGCACCCGGGCGAACAGGCCACCGGCCAAGCCACCAATGACGGCGCAGGCCGGCACCAGCAACCAGATGACGCCCGGCGTGAGCGTAGCGTGGGACAACCCGAAATAGGGTTGATAGCCACGCATGAGGAACAGCGTGACACCACTGGCGAAGGCGGCGAGGATGATCGAGCGGACTTGTCGGTCATCGAAACTGCGGGCCATTTCCTCGATGGCAAAGATGACACCGGCAATCGGTGCGTTGAACGCGCAGGTGATGCCGGCCGCGCCGCCGGCCAGGATCAATACGCGTTGCAACGCGTGGCTGCGTTCCAATCCGAGGCGGCCGCAGACATTCATGACGGCGCAGCCGATCTGGACGGTCGGGCCTTCCTTACCAATCGAGGCTCCAATGGCGAAACCCAGAAGGGTCAGTCCGAACTTGCCAACCGCGATCCGCAGCGAGAGGACGGAGTCGATTTCGGCCGCCTCCTGCATCTGCAGACCGGCCATGGCCTGCGGTATTCCGGAACCCTGGGCTCCCGGAAACACGCGACGGGTGAGAAACACAATCAGGGCGAAACCGGCCGGGCAGAGTAGAAACGGAAGCCATGCCCGACCTGCCGTGACATCGGCGAAAAGGGCGCTGGCGCGGATCACGCCGAGGCCGAACATGATCGAGATCAACCCGGTGATGATCGCCGCAAGACCCAAAATCAGGTTCCGCCATGCAGCTACCATTGCGGGTTGTCTCCTCGGTTCGGGTGTCATGATAGCCGTCATGTGGCACGGGGTGCCGGGTTCATGCGAGGCGCAGACCATTGCCTGCGCGCAACAGGGATTCAGCCTGCGGGGTAAAGCCGGACTCATCGTGCAGGATCAGTCCAGGTAGCAGGCTGGTGCGGCCGCGCGCCGCTTTCCGGGCCTGGACGATGATCAGTTTCGCGGCGCGGCCCGATCGCGGCCAGAGCGGCATGATTTTGACGCCACCGCAACGTGCGTGATGCAGGGCGGTGAGACAATCGTCGAGCGCGCCGGCGGGTAGAATGAGGGTGAGTGTGCCGCCCGATTTCAGCAGCGCCGCGATCGCTTTGGTCCAGCCGAGCAGCAATCCGGGCGGTGCGCGATGCGCGCGGCCCCGTGCGCCGTCCGGTGACGCGGTGTCGGTGAGGTCGCGCCAGGGTGGATTGGCGAAACCGTGATCGCAGGGCAGTTGCAGCGGCAGGTGTCCGATATCCGCCGCGATAGCGGCGAGGCCGTGCTGGGCATTGGCGCGGAAGTTCGCTGCAGCAAGCGCCGCAAGCGCCGGGTCGCGTTCGATACCAAGGCCGCGTAGCCCTGGTACCCGATGGCCGAGGCAGAGCAGACCAGCACCTGCGCCGGTTCCCGCTTCGATCACGGTATCGCCTGGACGAGCGGGGACAGTGGCTGCCAGCAGGACCGGTTCGATGCCGCTGCGATGGCCGGTCGTGAGTTGACGATAGGTCAGCTTGCCGCCGAGCAGGGTGCCGATGGTCGCAGTCACGCCTCGCCGGCCTCGCGCAGGATCTGACGCGCCCGCCGGGCATCGTCTGTGGCGACGGCAATCCGTCGGGGGAACATACCGATGTTTCCTTCGATTGCGGCGATGTTCTGATCCAGCATCACGGGGTTCAGACCGGCGTCGCGCAGCAGGGCCATCAGGAAATTCAGCCGGATTGTGTCGGTCGACGCGATGATGGTCTCCATTCCGTATGCGATCCTCTGGTTTGGGTCGCACCGCTTCTGGCGCTTGCCTTGACCCCCTATGATCCCGCCCGATATGCTGTATTCCACGTCGAAACCATGACAAGGTCAAATCCACCGGTGGATGGCTTGCTTACCTCTGAGACCGATACCCTCGTCGCCAGTGATGTGCCGGCCGGCGATGCGCTGCATCGCCTTGCCGCCCTGCTGGCAACCGATCTGGCCGCGACCAATGCCGCAATCGTTGCGCGGATGGCGAGCGAGGTGGAATTGATTCCCCATTTGGCCGCCCATCTGATCGCGGCGGGCGGGAAGCGGCTGCGTCCGTTGTTGACATTGGCCTCTGCCCGATTGTGCGGGTACCGCGGCGAGCGCCATGTTCAGCTCGCCGCATGTGTCGAGTTCATCCATACGGCGACGTTACTGCATGATGATGTCGTTGATGAGAGCGATCTGCGGCGGGGTCTCGCGAGTGCCAACGCGGTGTTCGGCAACAAGGCGTCGGTTTTGGTTGGTGATTTCCTGTTTGCGCGGGCATTCGAATTGATGGTCGCTGACGGCTCGCTCGACGTGCTGCGGATCTTATCCAACGCCTCGGCCACCATCGCCGAGGGCGAGGTGTTGCAACTATCTACCCAGAACGATCTCCGGACTGATATTCCGCGATATTTCAAGGTGATCGAGGGAAAAACGGCAGCGCTATTCGCTGCGGCGTGCGAGGTTGGCGCCGTGGTCGCCGGACGGGATGCCGCTGCCTGTGCGGCACTGTCGTCCTACGGCACAGCGTTGGGCATGGCGTTTCAGCTGGTGGACGACGCGCTCGATTATGCCGCGGATCAGGCCGAACTCGGCAAGACCGTGGGGGATGATTTCCGGGAAGGTAAACTGACCTATCCGGTTCTGATCGCCTTTGCGGCGGGCGATGCGCAGGAGCGGGAGTTCTGGCGTAGGACGATCGAGGGTGGAGAGCAGACCGATGTTGATCTGAGCACGGCGTTACGCTTGATCGAGCGACATGATGCGATCGGTCAGACGATTGTTCGGGCGCAGAATTTCGCTCGCGACGCGAAACACGCGCTTGCGTCATTCCCTGATGATCCGGTGCGTGGCTTGATGATGGAAGCCGCGGATTACGCCGTATTTCGCCGGCATTGACCGGCCCTCCATCAGGTCAAGCTGATTAGGCAATGTCAGCTCGCGATGACGATGCTCCCCCGGCTCAGCTTGGCTTGATAGAGAGCCCGGTCGGCGCGCTCGATGATGATCGACGGTGAGGACGCCTGATCCGGGCGCACACAGTCGATTCCGATGCTAACCGAGAGGAAACCGGCCGGCGATCCCTCATGGGTAATGCGGAGATCGCGGATCCCCTCGCGCACCCGTTGCGCCACTGCGCGGGCGCCACTTAGAAATGTTGCAGGCAGAACAATGGCAAACTCCTCGCCACCGATGCGCGCCGTCAAATCAGCCGGCCGCCGCGCCCCTCGCGCAATGATCGTTGCGATGTCACGTAAGGCGATGTCGCCCGCAGGGTGTCCATACCGGTCGTTATAGGCTTTGAACCAATCGACATCGATCAGGATCAGGGCAATATCAGCCTGTTCGCGCTGAGTGCGGCGCCACTCAGCGTCGAGATGATCGTTGAACCGTCGCCGATTGGCGAGGCCTGTCAATGGATCAGTATTCGCCAGACGATCGAGCCGCGCAATGTCGGCATTACGACGATCGTCAGCGATGCGGCGCTCAGAGATATCGCGCACGACGCTGACGAACTCGATGCCGCGATCCGGCAATCGCTGGCTGATCCGGGTTCGTACCTCCGTCCAGACCGGGGCGGCGGTTTCGCCATGGCGGAAGCGAAGCTCGGTGGTCGCCTCGCTCTTGCCATTACACAAAGTTGCCAGATTGGCGCGGACGGCATCGGCATCATCCGGATGGATCAGATCGAATGCGGAGCGACCCGTCAGGGCTGAGCCGGCAATGCCGATCAGACGCTCGGCGGCCGGCGAGGCATAGAGGATGGTGCCATCCTGGAGGGTAACCAGGATGGTATCGGCTGAAAACTCGGCGAGGATTTTGTATCGCGCTGCCCGTGCGACGATTGTGGCATTTTGGCTGCGAAGCTGCGCGATCATTCGACCCCGTCGCTCAAACATAAGGGCTATCGGCAAGGCGGCCGCGAAACCGGCAAAGATGAACGCCTGCAACAGCAGAATTCGCCCGGGCAGGCTGCCCGGATCGAGCGTGATGATCGGCCCTCCGCCCATCGTGGTGCGGAAGAGGGCGAATAAGGCCAAGGCGGTAACGCCGAGGGTGGTGAATTCAAAGCCTGCGACCGTGCCGAGAAAGGCAAACAGGAGCGGCGAGAGAATGAGCGGGGCAATGTTGCTCTGATGGAACGTGGCGATCAGAATGACAAAACAGATCGACAGGGCGAGAACTGCTCGCAGCCGCTTGCCGGGCGGGAAAATCGCTCGTCGGTTTCGGTTGAGAATGACGACACCGGCGGCGGTAAAGATCAGATCACCTAGCGCGTGCGCAGCAAACCACTGCCAGACGGACAGGCCAACGTGCGGCGCGTGCAGGGCGGCGCTCGCCGCAACGACAGCGGCACCGCAGGCTGGACCGACGATGCCAACCGCCGCGACGAATTTAAACAAACCATCCAGTTGCCGAATCCGTGGACGCGGACCGATGGGCAGCCAGGCGAAGCTGACGGCGGCGACGTTGTTGAGTGCGTTAGCAAGCGGTGCGGTGAGAATCTGGGCAAGCGGCGCATGCACGATCATTTCGGCGACGGCGTTGCCGACCCATGAAGCCGCGATGATCTGGAGTGCATATTGCCAACGGGAAGGTCGTCTGAACAGAAGGAGCGCAAGGGGCACCGCACCCCCCGGCCATAGCGCCGGACTGTCGCCATTGAACCGGCGAAACCACAGGCTGATGAGCACAAGCACGCCAACGAGACCACCAACGAGACTGGCAGTGAGACCGATCGTCAGAAGGGCTGACCGATCGCCGACGCGCGGGCGGTCGCGCGGGTTCGGTGGTCGGATGGTACGATCGGCGATCAAGCCCAGACTCGCCGTTCAGTACAACTGGTATCGTGAGCGACGGAAACATGGGGTGAAGAGATACGACCTTTGGACAACGGGGCAACCCTGACTTGATTCGAACCTTTGATGACAATCAGGGCATCAAACCAAATTATGTTGAAGATCCGGTTAAAACTGGCTCAGATCAGGGTGAGGTCAGGAATTTTATTTCTGCGGCACCAATTTCCTAGCAAACCGATGCGGGGGCGGTTTGCTATCTTCCGGGATCTTTCCAGGAGATTGCCGTGTATTGATCTTGCGGTGATGTTACCAATTTTTGTGAAGACAACAGCTTTTAATTTCTGTCTATGTTAGGTGTCACGCTAGAACAGTGAGGTCGGAGCAACGGGGCCAGAGCGGCGAGAACAGAGCAGCGAGGATAGGAGCGCAAAATGGACCATCGGATGGGTAACTGCGCAGCAGGGATATTGCGACGTTGGTCGCCGGTACCGGTCGATTCCGGAACATTCGGGGCATATGCCATGCCCGTCGGAGTGGAATCGCGAATCATGCGCCTGACAAACCTTGCTCTGCGCTGGATCGGCGTGGTTAACTCTAATGCGGTGGGCCCGCAGTCGGTTACGCTGTCTGATCTCAAGTGGCTGGATCGGGCCTGCGCGGTGGATCGCGCCCGTGCGCATGAACCGCGCGGCTCCCACACCAATCACCACGCCGCTGGTGCCACGAGCATGCTCGACGATGCCTTGGCCACGCTTGGCCAGCGGGAGCGCCATATCGTGATCGCGCGACGCCTGCTTGATGAACCGGTGGCACGCGCGACTCTTGCAATGCTCCATCGTATGACCGTCGATCAGGTGCGGCAAACCGAGGCCGCTGCATTCGCCGCCGTGCAACGCTGGATGGTCGGTTATGTGGTCAACCGGCGCGCCATTTATCGGGCGTCGGTCGCCTGATCCGTGAACTATCGACCCAGTAGGCCCGCCACAGCCGCATCGTCGCATTTTTCAAAGACGGGTGGCGCTGGATGGTCTTTTTTCGGGTGGCCGTGCGGAGCATCCGCTTTGTGGCATGATCTGGCCCGGGCTTTCCTGGCCTCATATTTTTGATCAAAACGAGCCCAGGACGATGCCGCCCCAGGGATTGCCTGGGACGGTGTTTCAGCGTTGTCGTGAAGAATTAGCGCTTGCTGAACTGGAAGCTACGACGTGCCTTGGCCTTGCCGTATTTCTTGCGCTCGACGGTGCGGGAGTCACGGGTCAAGAAACCAGCGACTTTCAAGATTCCGCGCAGATCTGGTTCGTAATAGGTCAGCGCCCGCGAAATGCCATGGCGCACGGCGCCGGCTTGGCCTGACAGGCCACCGCCGGAAACGGTCGCCATCACGTCGAACTGGTTGTAACGATCAGCAACCAGAAACGGTTGGGTGATCAACATCCGCAAGACCGGACGCGCAAAATATTGCGCCGCCTTGCGACCGTTGATGATGATTTCGCCCTTGCCGGGCTTGATCCAGATCCGGGCGACGGCATCCTTTCGGCGGCCGGTTGCGTATGAGCGTCCAAGCGCGTCGCGCTTAGGTTCACGCTTCGGTGCCGCCTCGGTATCAACCAGGCCGGTACCAGGGGTGACGACAGATTTCAGATCGGCGAGCGTTCCGGTTCCAGACATGCTCAGGCCCTCACATTCTTGCGGTTCATGGCGGCGACATCGAGCGCCCTGGGTTGTTGTCCGTCATGCGGATGGGTAGCACCGGCGTAGATGTGCAGGTTTTTCATCTGCTGGCGTTGCAGCGGACCGCGCGTGATCATGCGCTCGACTGCCTTTTCCAGAACACGTTCGGGGTGCTTGCTCTCAAGGCGCTGGCGCAATGTGCGGCCTTTGATTCCGCCGGCATAGCCGGTGTGGTAATAGAAAACGCTCTGATCGAGCTTGTTGCCGGTCACCTTGACCTTTTCGGCATTGACCACGACGATATGGTCACCGCAGTCGACATGGGGGGTGAACTGTGGCTTGTGTTTGCCGCGCAGACGTGTCGCGATCAGGGCCGCGAGGCGACCGAGCACCAGCCCATCCGCATCAATCAGCACCCAATCCCTTTGCACGTCCGCCGGCTTCAGCGAAACGGTAGTTTTCATAACGAACATCCTTGCGACAGTAAGCTTGTGTTGAGCGGGCTTATGCAAGAAAGCGTTGAAACGGTCAATGAGGAGATAAAGCGGTATCATGTTACCGTAGACTGTGGGCCGTCGTCTCCAGGGCGGTGGCAATGGGGGTAGCGGCCGAAAATCCCAACCGAGCGCTCGCCAGCGCGACATCCGCCTGGAACGAGCCGGCGAAACTCTGCCAGAGTGTCCCTTTGCCGCCGACGATCGCCGCAATTTCGAGCCATCGGGGTGGTACCGGGACGAGGTGGCGTTTCACGCCGAGACCGCGCACCAGCGCACGCACCAGATCGGGTGTTGAAATCGCGGCATGATGCGCGGCGATCACCACATCGGGGGGTGACGCGGCGCCAATGGTCGCGGTGATCAGTCTTGCGAGATCAGATACCGCGATGAAGCTGCGCGCATTGTCGATCGTGGCGAAGGGCAAGGGCCACCCCGACTGGATTAGCCGGACCAGCCGGGGGATGTTGCCAGCGCAACCGGGCCCGATAACGGCGCAGGGGCGTACAATGGTCAATCGTGTCGATGTTCCTGCCAGCGCGGCTCGCACTGAGGCTTCGCCGTCCAGCTTGCTCCTTGCATAATCGTCGTCCGGGTGTTCAACGCTCGCTTCCGAAAAGATCGTTGGGCGCGATTTACCAAATACTGCCGCAGAAGAAACCAGGATCAAACGAGGCACTCCGCGCGACGCCGCGATCTCCGCGACACGCTGCGCAGCGGTCACATTGGCTGCGGCCATCGCCGTCGGGTCGACGCCGGAGCGGTGTGCGAGGCCGGCGGCGTGAATCACGGCCCCCACGCCGCGCATCGCATTTGCAAGCGCCGGATCGGGCGCAGCGAGATCTCCGGCGTCTACCTGACGCGACGCGCCTGGGATGTCGCGTGCGCGTCGCAGCGCGACCACGACCTCATATCCCGAGTCTGCCAGATGACGGGTAACCGCGCGACCGATGAAACCGGAAGCGCCGCTGACCAGAACCGTCGTCTGAGTGCTCACGACCTGGACGACTCCCGAACTCAGGCGATGACAGCGACAGCGAAGTTCTCACCCCGCCAGCTGCCGTCGACGCGACGCCAGGTGAAAACCAGCGAACGTCCGGCACTCAACCGCGCCGATGGCAGTTCCGCTGCGTTGATGCCCAGGCCGGAATCTGTGGTCGCGACTTCATGGCTCGTTGCCCAGTCATCGTCGGACCAGTGGATCACTCCGGGGTCGGCGAGTTCAATCCGCAACATCTGTCCCACGGGGATCTTGCTGCGGCGCCAAGCCTCACGCCAGTCTCGGCATCGTGGCTGAACCTGTTCGACCTGATAGCGCCGCACCGTCTGCGGTGGCAGATCGAACACCGCCCCGTCGCGCAGCGAGCGCAGCAATTTCACATATTCGGCGTGCGCCCAGACAAGCGGCATTGCAGAACCGCTGGGGCGGCCGCGGAACAACTCATGCTCGGGAATGTCTTCGGTATCCCAGACCTGTTCCGGCAGCAGGCCACCCTCGCTGGCACAGCCTTCGATGGTGGCACGCAGGGCGGCGGCACCGTTAAGATCATCGGCGGCGATCGCGTAATGGGCGCGTTCGCCGGTCAGAAGCGGCCAGGCACGACCATGGCCGGTGCCATCGAAGGGGCGGCCGTCGTGATGTTCGCCGTAACCATCGCTGTTGTAGCGATGCCATACCGGGCCCTGGGGCAGATCAACCCGGGTCAGATGATCGATCACGGTGATTGTGTTGCGAATGCGGGGATCATGAGCCGAGCGTAGGCCGAGGCGAACCAGGGCCAGCGCGTCGGCCCCGACCAGCTCTTCAGCCGGGATCGATGCTTCGCCCAACGGCCGGTTTTTCACCGCGATGCGACCGTGTCCTGTCGCGCCGGATAGATCGCGGATTCCATCGGTAACGATTCGCAGATAATATCCATCGACGCCGCAGCTTCGGGCGAGATCGGTGCCCGTGACATAGATCCAGCTCTCGATATCGGCGTTCCACGCATCGGCGGTATCGCGGATGAAGCTGGCGACGGCATGGTGGCCCAGTCGTTCCGCGATTTCGGCACCCGCCAGCAATCCGGCGATTTCAACGGCAAGGGTAGCGGGCGTATAGCCGGCGTTTTCCTCCCAACGATCCTGCCCGGTTGCCGGACCGTTGGATATGATGAAGGCGCAGGCCCGTCGAACCATTGACCAGTAGTCGCACAGTTCGGTCTCGGCGACGGCACCATTGCGGAATGCCAGATCAAGCAGCAGCACGGGGAAGGCGGTTTCATCCATCTGCAGGCCGCCCCAATAGGCGGACCCATCGAGCCAAGTGTTCTGTGGCCAGTGGCCGTCCGCCTCTTGAATGATCCGGAGGTAATCAAGTGTCCGGCGTGCGTCGGGGAGGGCGCCGCACGCCAGAAGCGCACCAGCGGTCTCGACCAGGTCGCGCGGCCAGACCAGATGATAGCCGCCCAGATCATCGTCGCCCTGGCTGGCGCCCCAGGGGATCGAGAGGCTCGCGATCGATCCGCCCGGGAACAACGGGCTTTCGTGGCAGCGCATCACCGCGGTGCTGACCCGATAAAAATTATGCGGACCGGTCGGCTGTGCCGGGTCGAGCGGTTCGAGGACGGCCTGCCAGTGACGCCAGTTCGCCGCGTAGTCAGTTTCGGCGCGATGATAGCCACGCGCCAGACTCGCTGCGGCCTGAAACGCCGCCTCTTCGGGTTTGCGTCCAAAGCCGATCGCGAGCAGAACCGGGGCGGTTGCGTCAATCTCGGCCACCAAGGCGATATTGCCATCCTCGGCGCGCTCGAAAATTTCGGCGAGGCTGCCGTGACGCCGCAGGATCTGCCAACCATCCGACGAGCCGACATAGCCGACGCTGCTCGCCCGCAATCCTGACAAGCAGGCTAGCGCGAGGGACGTGCCATCGCCGCTGGCGAACAGCATCGATTGGTCTTTATAGTGTCCTACCCAACCCGTGTTGTGCGCTCCGCCATTGACCAGATGCGGGGCAAGTAGAACGAACAGGCGTAACCCGGTGACGCCCTCGGACGGGATCAATCTGATGTGTTGCAGCACACAATCATGGACCGGATCGGAAACGATCTTTTTTTCGATCACGAACCGGTGTTGTAGACAGGTATTTCGGATGGTGAACAGGGGGACACCGTCGGCCAGACGTCTGGTTTCGGTGGTGGTACTCCGCTTTTCCTCGACGAAGACACCGCCGGCGCGACCATCGGTCACGATCAATCCACAGTCGCGGGTGCATGCTTGATCGACGCGCGGGTAATAGATTTCATCCAGAATGCCGTGGCTATGGGTGAACCAGACGGCGCTGCGGGGCGACAATGCGGTTCCGACGCCATCCTTGGCACTCGATGTCCACCGTGGCGGCAGGCCAGGACCGCCGGGCGCCTGCGTCATGCGCGCTTTGCTTGACTGGCTTTCAGCGCCGCCAGTTCGGCCTGTAATCGATCGACCTCGCTGCGCAACGTGCCGATTTCCTCGTGAGTGACATCGGCACCCGGCTCGGACGCCGCCTCCGAACGCGGGGTGAAGGGCGCAAACAAACTCATCGCGCGTTCCATCATGGCGATGTTTTGGCGCCCGATTTCTTCCATGCCGGGCGGAAGGAAACTGCCCATGGTCTGTTGCATCGCCGCGCGCATCTGAGCTTGCTGGCGACTGAACTGCGCCATCGCTGACTCGAGATAACGCGGCACCATGCCTTGCATATTATCGCCATACAGCCCGATAAGCTGCCGGAGGAAATTTGTCGGCAGCATTGATTGGCCGATCTTATTCTCTTCCTCGACGATGATCTGAGTGAGCACCGAGCGTGTAATGTCGTCCCCGGTTTTAGCGTCGTACACCACAAAATCACGACCGGCACGGATCATCTCGGACAGGTTTTCAAGCGTGATGTATGACGATGACTCGGTATTATAGAGCCGTCGATTAGCGTATTTTTTGACGACAACCTGTGCTGCCGCCGTTTCTTCCGGTGCCTGAGCCATCGTTATCACCTTCTCCTTACGCTGGATGCAATCCGCCACGTGCCTGTGGGTAAATTGTGGTGCGCTGCGACAAGATGGCAGAGAACCCTGAAAATTGCCAGCGGAGCGGCGATAGCGAAACCTTTCCAGCATGGCTCCGGTCTCTCCGATGGTCGTGATCGTAGCCACTGGGGTCGCGGTACTGCACGATCGAACGGTTCGCCACCGTCAGAACTCGGCGCCCCCGCAGGACATTCGTCGCGGAAAACGTGGTGACAAGCTAGCCCCTGGCATCACCCGCTCTGGCACGTGCTATCAGTTTCGCGGTAGGAACCCGGGATGCAACGCGGTTTTCAGGATGCCTCATGACCGACATCAGATGGGGAGACGATGGCGAAACCGCGCCGGTGGAACCGGACGGGAACCACGCTGGTTTCTCCCGCGACTGGGCGACCCTATGGCAGAGCGAATTCAACGCGATGGCAGAGGATCGCGAACTGCACGAGGTGTGGGACGGATTACTCGCGCTGTGGCTGCGGGTGGCTTCAGCCGTGGCTTCGAGTATCCCGGCCACGACCCGGCATGACGCGCCCCGAACCTCCCGGCCCGATGCGGCGTCGCGGTCCCCGGCCGATTTTACTGCATCTGACCCTGGCCGCGATGCGTTCGAGCAGTTTGAACGCCGCATCGCCGCATTGGAATCACGTTTGGCACAATTTGAGCGCGATGGTCGCCCAGCCGACTAATCCTGAAACGATCGCCGCCGCGTTCACCCAGGCGTTTGGATACGACAGCGAACTGGTCGCCGGCATCGCCGCCTATAGGTGTCACCCCTATCGCCGGACATTGATCGATCCGCCGGTGATCTGGTCTGAGGGGCCAACGCGACTGCTCGATTACGGCGGTTCCGGTCCCACGATTGTGTTCGTCCCGAGTTTGATTAATCGGGCCTATATTCTCGATCTCGCGGAAGACGCCTCGTTCCTGCGCTATCTGGCGGCGCAGGACACGCACCCGCTGCTGGTGGACTGGGGTTGGCCGGGTGGCCTCGAACGCGACTTCACCCTGACCGATTATATCGCGGGGCGGTTGGAACGCATGATCCAGGCGCTCGACCGGCCGGTCATTCTCGCGGGTTATTGCATGGGTGGTTTGTTAGCGCTTGCCGCCGCGATACGCCTGCCATCGCGGGTGAGCGCTCTCGCGCTGCTCGCGACGCCGTGGGATTTTCACGCCGAAAACGCCGAGGCGGCCCGCAGCATGGGAGCCACCCTGTCGGTAATGGAACCGATGATGCGCATGACCGGCACCATGCCGATCGATGCGCTACAGATGCTGTTCGCAACCATCGATCCGTTTGGCGTCACCGATAAATATCGTGATTTCGCACGCCTTGACCCCGAGACGGCGCGGGCACGGCGCTTTGTGGCGTTGGAAGACTGGTTGAATGATGGCGTTCCACTGCCGGCGTCGATCGCCCGCGAAGCGATCGCGCATTGGTATGGCGAGAACGCGCCCGCTTGCGGTGCCTGGCGGATTGCGGGCCTGGCGGTCGATCCTGCCCGGATCGACATGCCCGTCCTGTGCGCAATCCCGGAGCGGGACCGTCTGGTGCCGCCCGCCTCATCCTCCGCTCTCGCGGCGCTCATCACGCATGCCACCTGCATCAGGCCGAACACCGGACACATCGGCATGATCGCCGGCGTCAACGCGCCGACCGCGCTGTGGCAACCCTTCCTGAATTGGGTCCGTGGCCTGTAGCCGCGATCAGCCAACCGGGTTATGCTTGCAACAACATCAAGAAGTGAGGAGCAAGACCATGGATGACATCGTGATTGTCGCAGCGGCGCGTACGCCCGTCGGCAGTTTCAATGGTGCCTTTGCCACGACACCGGCCCATAAACTCGGTGAGATTGTGATCAAGGCCTCGATAGAGCGCGCTCAACTCAATGCCGACGAAATCGACGAGGTCATTCTTGGACAGGTCCTGAGTGCCGGCGACGGGCAGAACCCGGCCCGCCAGGCGGCTCGCAACGCCGGCATTCCCGATGACAAGACCGCCTTCGGGATCAACCAAGTCTGCGGCTCGGGCCTGCGTGCCGTCGCCCTCGCCGCTCAGCAGATCATGTCTGGTCAAAGTGATATTGTGCTGGCCGGTGGCCAGGAGAGCATGTCGATGAGCAAGCACTGCGCACATATGCGCGCCGGCACCAAGATGGGCGACCTCACATTGATCGACACCATGATCAAGGACGGGCTTTGGGACGCGTTCAACGGCTATCACATGGGTACGACCGCCGAAAACGTTGCCCGCGCCTATCAGATCACCCGCGAGGATCAGGACGCGCTTGCCCTGGCGTCGCAGCAGAAAGCGGCGGCGGCGCAGCGGTCGGGTCGGTTCAAGGATGAGATCGCGCCAGTGACGGTGGCGGGCCGCAAGGGTGACACGGTCGTGACCGATGACGAATATCTCCGGCCTGACTCGACGCTCGAAGGTATGGCGCGTCTCAAGCCCGCCTTTTCGAAGGACGGTACGGTCACGGCTGGCAATGCATCGGGTCTCAATGATGGCGCCGCCGCTCTGATCGTGATGACGGCCAGAAATGCCGCCAGCCGTGGACTCACCCCGCTCGCGCGCATTGCCAGTTTCGCCACCGCCGGAGTCGATCCCGCCCTGATGGGCACAGGACCGATTCCATCGTCGCGTAAGGCACTGACCCGCGCAGGTTGGAACGTGAACGATCTCGATCTGATTGAGGCGAACGAGGCGTTCGCCGCGCAGGCATGCGCGGTCACCCGGAGTCTTCAGTTCGATCCAGCAAAAGTGAACGTCAATGGCGGCGCTATCGCCATCGGCCATCCGATCGGCGCATCGGGAGCGCGCATTCTGGTGACGCTGCTTAACGAGATGCAGAAACGCGACGCCCATAAGGGCCTCGCGACCCTGTGCATCGGCGGCGGCATGGGCGTCGCCATGTGTGTTGAGCGCTGAACCGATGCGCAAGGTTTTCAACAGCACGACCGAGGCGCTCGCTGGCGTTCTGCGCGACGGGATGACGATTCTGTCCGGCGGCTTCGGTCTGTGCGGTGTGCCGATGGCGCTGATCGAAGCGATTCGGGAAAGCGGCGTCGGCAATCTCACCGTGGTATCGAACAACGCCGGTATTGATGGCGAGGGTCTTGGCATTCTTCTTGAATCTCGCCAGATCAAGAAAATGATTTCGTCTTACGTGGGCGAAAACGCTACGTTCGCGCGCCAGTATCTCGCGAGCGAGTTGGAGATCGAATTCAACCCGCAGGGGACGCTAGCCGAACGGATCCGGGCTGGCGGAGCAGGAATTCCCGCCTTTTATACGGCGACGGGTTATGGCACAGCGGTCGCGGAGGGCAAGGAAACGCGCGCGTTCGAAGGCAAATATTTCGTGATGGAGCGCGGAATCGTCGGTGATCTCGCAATCGTTCATGCGTGGAAGGGCGACACCGAGGGTAATCTTGTTTACCGCAAGACCGCGCGCAACTTCAATCCAGTCATGGCGAGCGCAGCCAGGATGACCGTCGCCGAGGTCGAGCATCTGGTTGACGCCGGCAGTATCGACGGTGATCACATCATCACCCCCGGCATTTTCGTCAAACGTATCGTAGCGCTCGATCAGGTGCGGAAACGGATCGAACAGCGCACCGTTCGCAAGCGCGCATAGGAGAGCGAATATGGCCTGGACCCGCAACCAGATGGCAGCCCGTGCGGCTCACGAACTTCAGGATGGCTTCTATGTCAATCTCGGGATCGGGATTCCGACATTGGTCGCCAATCACATCCCGGAAGGCATTACCGTCCAGCTCCATTCGGAGAACGGCATGATGGGCATTGGCCCATTTCCATTCGAAGGGGACGAGGATGCCGATCTGATCAACGCCGGTAAGCAGACCGTCACTGAACTGCCGACCACTAGCTATTTTGACAGCGCCGCCTCGTTCGGCATGGTGCGCGGGGGGCATATCGATATTTCGATTCTCGGTGCCCTGCAGGTCGCTGAAAATGGCGATCTGGCGAATTGGATGATTCCGGGCAAAATGGTCAAAGGTATGGGTGGGGCAATGGATCTGGTTGCCGGTGTGCCACGCGTCGTGGTTTTGATGGAGCACACCGCCAAAGGCGCGCCAAAAATCCTGAAATCATGCGATCTGCCGTTGACCGGCAAAGGGGTCGTCAGCATGATCATTACTGATCTGGCGGTATTTTCGATCGACAAGACCAAAACACCCTCGCTGATCCTGATCGACAAGCCGGATGATGTGACGATCGATGAGATTCGCGCTGCGACCGAAGCCGATTTCGTGGTCCACAGCACGGCGCATCGTCGCGCCATCGAGGAGGTCGAGGAATGAGCACCAATACCAATCTGCAGGCACGTCATGCGGCCGCCGTGCCTCGTGGGGTCGGCATCACCCATCCAGTCTATGCCGCGCGTGCCGAGAACGCTGAATTATGGGATGAAGAGGGCCGGCGCTACGTCGATTTTGCCGGCGGCATCGCGGTGCTAAATACTGGTCATCGCCATCCGAAGGTGATTGCCGCCGTCGAGGCGCAGCTGGCGCGGTTCACCCATACGTGCTTTCAGGTGACTCCATACGAATCATATATCGCTCTCGCGGAACGGCTGAACAGTATCGCGCCGATCGAGGGGCCATCCAAGACGATCTTTCTAACGACTGGTGCTGAGGCGCTGGAAAACGCCGTTAAAATTGCCCGTGCGGCGACCGGTCGTCCCGGCATCATCACCTTTGCGGGCGGCTATCACGGGCGCACGCTGCTGACTATGGCGATGACTGGCAAGGTGCTGCCCTACAAACGGCATTTTGCGCCGATGCCTGCCGAAATCTATCACGCACCTTTCCCGTTCGAGCCGTTCGGCGTCACCGTCGCCGACAGTCTGCGCGCCATCGACATGCTGTTCCGTGCAGATATCGAACCCTCTCGTGTCGCCGCCATCTTGATCGAACCGGTCCAAGGTGAAGGCGGATTCATTCCTGCGCCCACGGCGTTGCTCGTGGCACTCCGCCAGCTTTGCGACAAGCACGGCATTCTGTTGATCGCTGATGAAGTGCAAACCGGATTCGGCCGTACCGGCAAGATGTTTGGCATCGAACATTCCGGCGTGAAACCCGACATGATCACAATTGCCAAATCGCTGGCCGGCGGATTTCCCCTCTCCGGCGTCATTGGCCGGGCCACAGTGATGGATGCGCCTGAACCTGGCGGCCTCGGCGGCACCTACGCCGGAAATCCGCTCGCCTGTGTCGCCGCACTTGCGGTTCTCGATGTCATTGAATCGGAAAAACTAGTCGAGCGCGCCAATGTCATCGGTGCCACCATCACCTCGAGGCTGCACCGTATCGCGGCACGTAATGATGTGGTTCCGATTACGGCGATCCGGGGTCCTGGTGCCATGATCGCCTTTGATATCGTCAAGGATCGCGGTGGCTATGTGCCGGACGCCGATCAAACCAGAGCGGTGCTCGCCCGCGCGCGCGAACACGGGCTGATTCTGCTCTCCTGCGGGGTGAATGCCAACGCGATCCGCCTTCTGGTGCCGCTGACCGTTAGTGATGCGATCCTCGAGGAGGGTTTATCCGTGCTTGAGGTCGCTCTGGCGGCCTGATCGAACCTATCAGCGGTATCGCGCCACCGGGTCGGCTGCCGCGACACGGTCCCAATGACGGCGCAGAAGGGCGATTTTGTCGAATATCACTGCAAGATCCTCCATCTCGCGTTGCAGCCGGCGTTCGATTGCAAGGCCGCGGTGGGATGGCTCGCCCGAAATGAGCCGTGCGCCAGCCGAAACTCGCAGCCAACCGGTTTGCCCGCCGTGGCGATTGGGGAGGACGACCGGCTGGCCGATATGGCAGATGCGCCCGGCGATGTGGCGATCGACGCCGGTTACGAACAGAGCCGAGCAATCGGCGTTCAACCAGCGGTAGAGCGAACGCATGGCGGTCGGATCAAGTAATTCGTCGGACATCGCCTGGCAACGCACGGCGAATGCAAAAATTGTCCTCTGGCAGTCCCATTGGTTGCCGCTGCGCTGGAGCGCCGGAACCGATTGCAGGACGAAGATACCATGGCGATTAATCGCCCGCTCCACGGTCGTTCGAAATCGTTCAATCACCGATGTTTTTCGCAATTCCCCGACGGCAACGAATGCACGATATTCAGCCAATGCGGCTCGCCAGCGCAGCAACAGACCATAATTGGCGCCAACCGGCAGCCCCCGCGCCGCAGTTGCCTTGCGCGGCCATTCACCTTGGCTGAAATAGGCATCGAGCCCCGCAGGTAGTTTGCCTGAGGCCAGACGCGCGGCGACAGGCGGCGGTAGTAGCGCCGCCCCTGCGAACGGGGGGCCGGTCAGGAATTTTGAGCCGGTTACCTGCACCACAGCGTCGAGTTCGAGGTATTCGCGCAGGCGAAGCGGCGACATACGAAGCTGACAGGCATCCACGACGATATCGAGATGAGTGCCATAGAGCGCCCGAAGAGTTCGTAGCAGCGGCAAAGATGGGGCCAGTAACCCGGTCTTGGATAAGTCCAGCGCGTGCAGAATGACCCGCCGCCCGGCACCGATCGCCGCCGCGACAGCGGTGGTGACATCTGCCTCGACATTGGCCGATTGCCGGACGTCCCCCTCATCATTACGCAGTGGAATGGTGACAAATTCGGTATCCGGGCGGAAACCGGCAATCGGTGATGCTTTGGCGACGTCGTGCCCGTTTGCGGTGTCAATTGCGAAATGCCGACCGATTGCTGCCATTGGTACGCCGCTGCCGGTCTCCTCGGGAGCGAGGAGGATCGTTGTGATCTGGCGGTCCGGCGCCGCAAGATGACTGAGCGCCAGGGCCAGTAACTCGCTGTCGGTGCCGGAGGCGGCCAGCACGACGGCACCGCCCGTTGGTAACCCGAAACTGCGCCCGATCGCCCGGCACACAGCGCCGGCTTCGGCAACCAAAGCCTTGCGATTGCCGGCCCGCAGCATGGTAGCGGTGAGCCGTACCCGCACGCGATCGGCCGCTTCGTATCCGCGTTCGGACACCGATGACGCGGTTGAAGAGGCAAACGTGACGGCCCAGGGTCGCGGCCGGTGGCTGCAACCGTATCCGTTTAGATCGGTCTGGGGGTCGCGCAGGAGCCTTATGTCGCCACCGGTTTCCATGATCGCCTCGGCCGTGCCCAATCCGGTCCAGAGATCGATGATCCTTGCGGCATCGGATGGCGACAATTCAGACCCGCTACCGGTCCAATAACGACTGAGCGACGCCCAGACGAGATCTAGGCGCGCGATCGTGGGTGGCCGTTCGTCGGCCATCGTCAGAACCCAAGCTATCCGATCGTCGACGGTGAAATGCTCGGCAGTCGCGAAATGCGCCGCGGATCGCGCCGCAGCCAATCCAGCAAGAGCAATCGGAATGCCACATCGCGTCAGGTACAACCACTCACCAGCCAATCGAGCCAGAACCAAGCTAACGGCGACGGTATCCGCTGCACCAATAATTGGCCCACCGTCACGGCCAAGTTCGAGATCGGGGCCAGTCGGCGTGATCTGCCACTCGCCGACGCGCAACGACCAGAAGGTCACATCCCGTTCGATCAAGGCGGCAATCCGCTCAGCTTCATCGCGGTGGCTGGCATGGATTCGGCGGGCGGGGTGGCTTGGTGTCACTTTCATGGGCCAGTTCTATACCGCAAAGCGGCGGCTATCGCATCATGATCGCCGTGGAATCTACCGGGCAAGATTGACTCATTGGCGGTCGCTGGCCCGAAACGCGTCTGGGATTGCAACCAGATTACCAGAAACAACAAGCATGACATCAAAACGGATCGCATCGCGCTGCCATGACGGATTCGTGGCCAGAACGATCTCGGCTGCCGCGACCAATCGGGATTGTTGGCGAGGAGTTACCGACTCCGCCGCCACACGGGCACTGCGCCGGGCTTTGACCTCAACGAAAACAAGCGTGTCCGTGTTGCTTACGATCAGATCAATCTCACCACGGGGGGTTCGAAGGCGGCGCGCATGCGTCAGGAATCCACGCGATTCGTACCAGGTGCACACAAGCGATTCGGCGTCGCGCCCTATTGTATCGGCTTTAACGCGCGCCGCTTTCGATCGTGGGTTCGTCATGAGTTCTGGAACATTTTCATAAAATCGAGACTACGCCGCGGCAAATTACAACCAAAATTAGGTTTGACTATTGGAATCCATTCTAACTCAGGTTGTTTTTTAAGGAGACTAGATGATTTTTTGGATTTCTCGAAAAACTCCATTGCCTTCATCATAGTTAGTGGCTACGTCTCGTTAGCGGGCAAAATTCTATGAGACTTTCATTTTTTGAACTCATGATAAGATTTTTCAGTGGCGTAATCCGGATTGTGTCGCGGGACGCGTCAACTCCGGCTTGCGGCCGGGCTATGAGCGGGGACGTTGGATGATGCACTTTAACGAGATCGGTCAACAATTGCGAGCCTACCGGATGGAATCCGGCTTGAAGGCCGAGGAAATCGCCGCACGGCTGGGCGTATCGCGCGCGGCACTTTATCGGTACGAGAAAGGTGAGGTGATCAAGCTCGACACGGTCAAGCGGCTTGCGGAGCTTTTGAAAATATCACCCTTGACGCTGCTCGGCATTGGCGTTGAATACTATAGTCGTCCCATCGGATACCTTGAGAGAATCCGTCAACTTGAAGAGACAGCCGACCAGATTCTACAGCTGTATGGTCCGATCTGCTACTTAACGACGTCCGACGAGTACGATTCGTTGTTAGCCCAGATTTTCGAAGAAAACGCTGAGTTGAATGGACTCGATCGAAATATGGCTCGGACCGCGGCTGAGCAGGTTCTGGGCGCGCTAGTGTCACGCAAACGGATGTTCATTGCCCGGCGTCCTTCAATCATTGCAATTTTCACTACCGCCGCGGTGCAACGGTTCATTGAAGACGGCGTTGCTGGCGTTCTGCCCTTGTCGGATCGTCTGCGTACGCTCTGCCGCGAGGTTGCCCGCCATGAGGTCGAGCGGATGACCGACCTCATGGAGAGCGAACCGATTGGCTTGCAGTTTGGATTGATCTCGGGTGCCGAGTTGAACGGGCCGTTCATGCTGCTTCGAACCCGCGAACGAGCCTCGCTGGCGATCAACCCGTTTCCGACCGATGCACCGCCTAACGCCCAATCTGGCGTTGCTATGATCACCAGCGCCGAAGATGCGGTGATGACGCATCAACGCATCGCCGAATCCACGTGGCGCGATGCGATCAAGGGCCAAGCCGCAGCGAAGCAGATGCGGGCACTCTTATCCGCCAAGGCATGATGATCCTGCAATTTCGCGATGGCCAGCGGGGAGACAAATATCATCCCACACGCTAAATCGACGTCATGGACCCGCTCATCTCAACAACTGAATTCGATGATCTCCGCGCCGATCAAGAAGTGATCTTGTTTGACGCGTCATTCTATCTGCCGACCGAAACACAGAATGCATATGAATTGTTTCACGAGTCTCATATTCCGGGCGCCGCGTTCTTCGATGTTGATCTGATCTGCGACCTTTCGTCGCCGCTTCCCCATATGGCGCCACCGGCAGACCAGTTTGCCGAGGCGGTTGAGGCCTTTGGTGTCTCCAATACGAGCAGGATTGTCGTTTATGATCAACGGGGGCTTTTCTCATCTGCCCGAGCGTGGTGGCTATTCACGCTGTTTGGTCATGACAACGTCCAAGTTCTCGACGGCGGGCTGCCCAAATGGCGTGCTGAGGGGCGCGCGTTCGAATCTGGTGCCGCAGCGCCGCGGCCGCGCGGGCGGTTCATACCGCGTTATCGACCGGAGCTCGTGCGCAGCCGCGCCGAAATCGAGGTCAATCTGGAATCACGGGCTGAAATCCTTTTGGATGCGCGCGCGGCCGGGCGGTTTTCTGGGGCTGTCCCCGAGCCGCGCCCTGGCATGCGCGGCGGCCATGTTCCGGGAGCGGTTTCGCTGCCGTTCACAGAACTCATTCGGTCGGATGGTACGCTCCATTCAGCTGAAATCCTGCGCAATATGTTCGTAGCGCGGGGGGTAGCGCCGGAGACAAAGCCGGTTACCATGTGCGGCTCCGGCGTCACGGGAGCGCTGATCACGTTGGGGCTGGTTTGCGCTGGCCTACCGATCGGTGCACTCTACGACGGGTCTTGGGCTGAATGGGGCGGCGCGCCCGATACCCCTGTGGAGAAAATGACATGAGCAACCATCATTTCGAGACCAGAATCTCCACCGCCGCCCGCCGGCCTGTGAAGTCGCACGGCTACGTCAACCCTAAGCTCGTACGAGGTTCTACGGTACTTTATCCGAATTGTGCCACACGCCGTGAAATTGGCAAACGCAGGCTTGAACAGGAAGAAATTTATGGCCTGTATGGCAGCGAAACCCATTTTGCGCTCGAAACGATGGTCGCGGAGATCGAAGGAGGGAGCCACTGCCAGATTGTGTCGTCGGGGCTTGCTGCCATCACCACCCCATTGCTTGCGTTCCTGAAATCGGGCGACCATTTGCTCGTGCCCGATTCGGTTTATGGACCAACCCGCAGGTTCTGCGATACTGTTTTGGCGCGATATGGCGTGAGCACGACCTATTATGATCCGCTGGTAAGCGAGGAGACTCTGGTTGGACTGATGCGTCCGCACACCCGGGTCGTTTTCTCAGAAAGCCCTGGCAGCCATACCTTCGAGGTGCAGGATGTGCCGATGCTGGCACGGGTCGCCCATGAGCGCGGCGCCAAGCTCTTCATGGATAATACTTGGGGAATACGAACGTTCCAACCGTTTCGCCATGGCGTTGATGCATCCATTCAGGCTTTGACCAAATACGTTGGCGGCCATTCGGATATCGTACTCGGAGCCATCACGGTGGCAAGCGAGGAGGATTGGGTGTGGCTGCGCAACGGTGCGCTCGATCTCGGCCAATATGCTTCGCCTGACGATTGTTGGTTGGCCCTGCGGGGAGCCCGGACCCTTAATGTGCGCCTCGATCAACAGGCTAACCACGCATTGAGGATCGCGCATTGGCTGAACGACCGCCCCGAAGTGCAACGGGTTCTGCACCCGGCCCTGCCCTCCTGCCCGGGTCATGAATTCTGGAGGCGTGACTTCAGCGGAGCCTGCGGTCTATTCGGACTCGTGTTTCAACCCCAGTTCGACTATGCAGCGGTTGCCGCTATGGTTGATTCGTTGCAGTTATTCGGGATCGGCGCGTCATGGGGGGGCTATGAAAGCCTGGCATTGCCAACCAGTTACACAATTACCCGCAGCGAAGGGACCGGTTCGTTCGGTGGTGAGATGCTCCGACTGCAGATCGGTCTGGAGCATGTGGATGATCTGATCGCCGACCTCGATGCGGGATTTGCGATTCTGCGCGGCCAGCAGAAGATGGTCTGCGCTTCGCCGCCGTGCCTCGCCGATGAAATGCAGGATTTGTATAATCCTGAGTCGGCGGCATGATCGCAAAAATGCTCGATGTCGTACAATTCAATTCAGCGGGGTTGATCCCGGCGATCGCCCAGCAATACGACACCGGCGAAGTTCTCATGATGGCGTGGATGAACGCTGAAGCGATCAGCGAGACACTTCGAACCGGCCAAGTCTGCTACTACAGTCGAAGCCGAACGGCACTCTGGCGAAAAGGCGAGACGTCCGGCCATACGCAGCGCTTGATCGAGATGCGGATCGATTGCGACGGCGATACGCTCCTTATTCTAGTCGATCAGACCGGCCCTGCTTGCCATACGGGTGCTCATAACTGCTTCTTTCGAACAATTCACGCCGACGGCAATATCGATCAGACGTGAAAGCTTTCACCGCAGCCGCAGCGGCCCTTTTCGTTAGGATTTTCGAACGTAAACCCTGAGGTAAATTTATCTTCCTTGTAGTCCATGACCGTTCCAATCAAAAACAATGTTGCTTTCCGGTCGACTAGCACTGTCACACCTTTGTCGGTTACCACCTCGTCACTGGGAGACTTCTCATCAACCCAGTCCATCTGGTATGACATACCCGAGCAACCCTTGTTGTTCACTCCTATTCGCAGCAATTTGCCAGCGTCACCTTTAAGATAGAGATGGCGTAGCCGATCGGCCGCGCCATCGGTAAGTTGCATGAGGGGCGGCAGGCTATGCCGCACGGGCTTATCTGTCGTCTGTGACGTGATCATGAGAACATCCCTCAATACATATTGAGCGCAAGGCGCGCTTCATCGCTCATCCGCGACTGATCCCATGGAGGATCCCATACGGTTTCCACCTCGACCTCACTGACTCCTGGCACGGTGCCGACAGCCAGACGAACGGATTCGGGTAGTTCCTGCGCACTCGGGCAAGCCGGTGCTGTAAGAGTCATTTCAACTTTTACCCGGCTGCCTTCAATCTCGATGGCGTAAATCAGACCAAGTTCAAAAATATTGATTGGAATTTCAGGATCATATACGGTTGCAATTGCAGTGATCACAGCATCCTCCGTGATCAATGGTGCCGTTTCACCATCCGGTGTCCATGTCGTGATCGGCTGCGATTGCGCGAGATCTTCATCCATGATGAACCTCCATCGTCTTGCCCAATGCCGCCCGCAACGCCTGCCACGGCAATGTCGCGCACCGGTGCCTCGAGCGATAACCGTGCACGCCTGCCAAGGCGCGTAACTCGGCAAAATCAGCGCGTTCCGGGATCGCACCGGTGGCGATCATGGTGTTGAACGCCTCGGCCAGATCGTCGATGTCTGCGCGTGCTTTGCCGACCACAACATCACCCATCAAATCCGCAGCCGCCACACAAATTGCACAGCCACGCGTCTCGTGGCGTAAAGCGCCGAGCCGAGCGCCTTCGCAGCGGATTCGAAGATGAACCCGATCGCCACACATTGGATTATCACTCTCCGCTTCGGCATCGAAAATCGCGAGATCACCGGCATGGCGAGGGGCACGCACCCGATCCATGATCAGATTTTGGTATAGATCATCGGCGTTGGTGGCGCTCATCGCCCGAATACCTGCTGTACCCGACGTAGACCGGCCGCCAAGGCGTCGATCTCGCCGTGGGTCGTATAGATCCCGAACGATGCGCGGGCCGTACTGTCGAGTCCGAGACGACGAGTCAACGGCTCCGCACAATGATGACCGGCCCGCACAGCGATGCCTTGTTTATCGAGTAAAGTTGCGACGTCGTGCGCATGAACCCCATCGAGTGTGAAGGCGACTACGCCCCCTCGATCTTGTGCGCGCCCCAACGTATGTAGCCCATCGATTGTCGCCAGCACCGCCATCGCATGATCGGTAAGGCTGCGCTCGTGTGCCGCGATCGCGTCGAACCCGATCGCGCTGACGTAATCGATCGCGGCTCCCAACCCGATCACCTCCACGATCGCCGGCGTGCCGGCCTCAAACCGGTACGGCGGCGCGGCCCAGGTTGATTTTTCAAAACTTACACTGCTGATCATATCGCCACCGCCCATGAATGGCGGCATCGCATCAAGCAGGTCGCGCTTGCCGTACAGCACGCCGACGCCACTTGGACCATAGAGCTTGTGGCCTGAGAATACATAAAAATCGGCATCGATCGCGCGAACATCCACCGCACGATGGACTACGGCCTGCGCACCATCGAGAAGTATTTTAGCATCATGATCATGGGCAAATCGTGCCAGACGATCGACCGGCGTGTAGGTGCCCAGTACATTAGACATGTGGGTGATTGCAAGCAATCGTACCCGGCCGTCGGCAAAGATCTGCTGCAGATCGTTGAAATCAAGTTCGCCAGCATCGGTGATTTTCGCAATGCGAAGCTCTATTCCGTGCTGGTCGCGCAGCATCTGCCACGGTACTAAATTGGCGTGATGCTCCATTTCACTGATGACAACGGCGTCCCCGGCCTTCAGTGCCGATCGACCATAGGTCTGTGCAACCAGATTGACCCCTTCGGTCGCGTTACGGACAAACACGATCTCCTCACGCGCGGCGTTCAGGAATGCCGCGACCTTGTCGCGTGCGTCCTCATAATCATCTGAGCATCGCTCGCTCATCCAGTGCAGTCCACGATGCACATTGGCATATCGCGTCTGCATGGTCCGAACCATCGCATCGATCACCGCACGCGGCTTTTGCGCTGACGCAGCACTGTCCAGGAACACAAGATTTTTGCCGTGAACCAACTCAGACAGGATTGGAAAATCCGCCCTCACCCGCTCAACATCAAAACCATCGTGCTGCACCGCAGCGCTCATAACACATCCTCTTGCCACCAAGCCTCGACAGCGGATTCAAAGAGTATCCGTGCCGCATGATCAGCCACGGGTTCCAGCGCCTCATCAAGGAACGCACGCACCAGCATGGCACGCGCCTGCGACTCCGGAATGCCCCGGCTGCGCAGATAAAATATCTGTTCCGGATCGAGCGCGCCGATTGTGGCTCCGTGGCTGCATTTCACGTCATCGGCAAAAATCTCAAGTTCCGGTTTACTGTCAATCTCAGCGTCAGGCGAGAGCAGTAACGTCTGGTTCATCTGATATCCGTCAGTCTTCTGTGCGCCTCTTGCGACCTCAATGCGTCCTTGAAACACGCCGCGCGCCGATCCGGCCAGAATAGACTTCACCGTCTGGCGAGATGCACAATGCGGCGCTTCGTGAGCGATCACAGTCGTGACGTCGCCAAGCTGGGCGCCAGAAAGAAGTTGAGCCGCATTCAGATGAACATCACCTCCAGATCCGATCATCGAGACATGGGTTTCATTCCGACTTAGTCTGGCGCCGCAATTGAGGGTAAAGGATTGATAACTGGCATCCTCAGCGATGGTGACCACTACGGTTGTGACATGAACGGCCGCGGGCGCGTCGTCCTGCAGACGATAGTGACGTAACACTGCGCCTTTGCCCAAGAGGATCTCAACCACAGGACTATGGAGATATGAACCAATGCCGCGTGCAATTTCGATCAGCGTCAACGAAGCCCCGGCACCAATCGAAACACGGTGACGAGGCGTGATGACAGCTTGGTCTGAAACATTCACGGCCGAAACAAGAAACATTGTTCCTGCATCGGTCGCGTCAGGGACCGCTACACATGCCCCATCCTCAGCAACAGCAGTGTTGAATGTCACCATAGGCAAATCGGGAGTGACAACGTTTACATCATCACCGCGCCAACGCGTAACGAACGACGACGCCGTAGATCGTATTTCATCGTAGCGTCCATTAGTGAAGACGACACATGGCAACTCGGTATCCGGCACCATTCCAGCGACATCGCCACCACTTGTCGCCAATGTGAGATTAAACGACTTTAGTCGCGCGTTAAGATCGGTATAGTGCCACGCCTCGTTGGCTCGGGTCGGCCAGCCAAGAGCCCGAAAGCGGTCGGCCGCTGCCTCGCGTTGTGCCGCCGCCCCGGTCAGCCTGGAAAAATCAATCCGGTCGAGGAAATTTGTGGCACTCATGCCGCTTCCAAACCCGCATAACCATTTGCTTCGAGATCTAAGGCCAATTCAGGACCGCCGGACCGGACAATGCGCCCGTTGGCAAGGACATGCACCCTGTCTGGCACGATATGATCGAGCAGACGCTGATAATGGGTAATCACCAGCGCGGAGAAATCGGGACCACGCAGAGCATTCACACCATCGGCAGCGATCTTCAAAGCGTCGATGTCCAACCCGGAATCGGTCTCATCCAGTAGCGCCAATGAAGGCCTAAGAAGTGCCATTTGGAGAATTTCGTTACGCTTCTTCTCGCCTCCAGAAAACCCGACGTTGACGTTTCGCTTGAGCATGTCATCCGGCATTTTCAACGCCTTGATCGCAGCTCGGGCCTCTTTTAGAAACGCCACAGCGTCGAGCTCGGTTAATCCGCGCGCACGCCTCACCGCGTTCAACGCAGTGCGGATGAAATTGGCATTGCCGACGCCGGGCAATTCGACCGGATACTGAAACGCGAGAAAGACGCCGGCCGCAGCGCGCTCTTCCGGAGAAATGGCCAAAAGGTCGCTCCCGTTGAAGGTCACGGTGCCACCGGTGACTTCGTAACCCTCCCTCCCCGAGAGCACGTATGACAGAGTCGATTTTCCGGCGCCGTTCGGACCCATGACGGCATGAATTTCACCGTCTGGCACAATCAGATCGATCCCCCGTAAAATCTCTTTGCCATCGATCTTCGCGGTCAATCCCTTGATTTCAAGCATATTCAGTCCTTCAACCCACCGAGCCTTCGAGTGAAACCGCGAGCAATTTCTGTGCTTCGACCGCGAACTCCATTGGCAATTCCTTCAACACGTCGCGACAGAAGCCGTTCACCAACAAGCCGACCGCATCCTCCTCTGACAATCCTCGCGAACGACAGTAAAATAATTGATCATCCGCGATTTTTGACGTCGTGGCTTCATGTTCCACCTTTGCGCTTGGATTGCGGCTCTCGATGTAGGGGGCCGTGTGCGCGCCACATTGATCGCCGATCAGCAGCGAATCACACTGGGTAAAATTCCGTGCGCCATGCGCCTTGGGCATGATCCGCACCAATCCGCGATAGGTATTGCTGGAATGCCCGGCGGAAATTCCTTTCGAAATGATCGTACTGGTCGTATTCGGGGCCAGATGGATCATCTTTGTTCCGGTGTCGGCCTGTTGATAGTTATTGGTCAATGCCACTGAATAGAATTCACCCGATGATCCCTCACCCTGCAAGATGCATGAAGGATATTTCCAGGTGATTGCCGAGCCGGTTTCAACTTGGGTCCAGGAGATTTTCGACTTCCGCCCCCGGCACGCCCCTCGCTTGGTCACGAAATTATAGATGCCGCCACGGCCCTGTGAATCGCCTGGGTACCAATTCTGAACTGTCGAATACTTGATCGACGCTTCATCAAGTGCAACCAATTCTACCACGGCCGCGTGTAGCTGGTTTTCGTCACGCATCGGCGCGGTACAACCTTCAAGATAGGAGACGCTGGCACCCGCCTCCGCTATGATAAGTGTGCGTTCGAATTGTCCGGTATTACGCGCATTGATACGGAAGTATGTAGAAAGTTCCATCGGACAGCGCACACCGCGCGGGATGAAGACGAAGCTACCGTCGGAAAATACCGCACTATTTAATGCGGCGAAGTAATTGTCGCCCGCCGGCACGACACTACCAAGATACTTCCGTACCAGTTCCGGATGCTCGCGCACCGCTTCGCTGATCGAACCAAAAATAACGCCGACTTTTGCCAAACTGTCGCGAAACGTAGTTGCAACCGAAACACTGTCGAACACGGCGTCAACTGCAACGCCGGCTAATGCGGCCCTTTCGTTCAGCGGGATACCCAGCTTATCGTACATGCTAATCAATTCAGGATCTACATCCGCCAATGACTTCGGAGCGGGCCGCTTCGGTGCTGCGTAGTAATACAGATCCTGATAATCAATTGCTTGATGGCGAAGACGCGCCCAATTCGGCTCCTCCATCGCCAACCACGCACGATAGGATTTCAATCTCCACTCCAGCAGCCATTCCGGCTCGCCTTTCTTGGCAGAAATCAGGCGTACGATATCTTCATTTAAACCTTTCGGCGCGAACTCCATTTCAATATCTGTCTCAAAACCATATTTGTAACCACCATCGGCTAGACGATCGATAGTGTCGATTGTTTCAGAAACGGCGGCCATAAGAACCTCTATTCAACAATGGAAACTACGCGCGGGGCCGGCTTTATGGTTGCGTCGAATCGCAGGGGCTTTGGTACTGCGTCTCTCTGCATGTCAGCCAAGGTGATCGAATTCAACGCATCGCTGATAGCGTCATTTACGACGCCCCAGCGCCCGGCCATGGGGCAAAGTGAAAGGCTATCACACGACCCACCGGTTCCTTCGACACATGCTGTCAGGGCAATCGGCCCGTCGATCGCGACGATCACATCTGCGACAGGAATCGCAGCAAGTGAGCGGTTCAATCGGTACCCACCATGGGCTCCACGCTGCGAGGAGACCAAACCAACTTGAGAAAGTCCCTTCAAAACCTTGGAAACCGTTGGCTCCGGTATACCAGTCGCGGCAGCGATGCCTGGTGCAGTCTCAACATCATTGGCGCGAGACAATCGCACCAAGACAACGACGGCATAATCGGTCAGACGAGATAATCGTAACATGGCTCACTCGATTGCGGACTACCGTAGTCCTGTTTCGTAGATGGGCCATTGAAACGCGGCCGTCAAGATGTGAGTAGCGCGTCCCTGTCCGCAAATACCCGGGCGACCATTTCTGGCAGATCAATCGCCCGGTCGACTCGCACAGGCGCGTCGGTTCGTCCGTAACCCCAAGTCACGAAAATAGCCGTGACTCCTAGTCCCGAAGCCGCTGCCATGTCGTTGGCATGATCTCCGATCATCACAGCCTGATCTTTAGCGACATTCATCGCCGCTAATACGGCCGCAAGATGTCTGGGATCCGGCTTGCGATGGGTTGTGGCATCCCCACCCACCACGATCGGAAAAAATTTATCGAGATCGAGAGCTGACAGCACTATGCGAGCGGAGACCTCGGGCTTGTTAGTACACAGGCCGAGCTGGTAACCGGAATCGCGCAACGCGATCAGAGCTTCCGGAATTCCTGGGAACGGTTTGGTCAAATCGGTGACATGCGCTTCGTAATCGGCGAGAAAAAACGCCTCATCATGGTCCGATGGATGCAGATTGCGGGCCGCATAACCCTTGTGGAGAAGAACCCTGGCGCCGTCACCGACCATCGGCGCAACCTCGGTCAACGGGACCGGAGGGCTGCCATGGCGCGCGAGCGATCGGTTCAACGCCCCCGCTAAATCCGGCAGACTGTCGATCAGCGTTCCATCTAGATCAAACACAACCGCTTTGTGATTCGCATTATCCAGGGGCATGACATACTCCGAAACTCGATGTGACCGTTAAGCCTTTGACATAAGCAACGCGGCAAGGCTACCGCTGCGTTTATGGATAATGTCGCCGTCATTCTTGCCGCCGGCCTCGGCTCACGCATGAAGTCGAAACTGCCGAAAGTATTGCATCGCATAGCGGGCGTGCCAATGCTCACCCACCTCATCGAGTCCTGCGTGCCCGTGTTCGGACGAATCGTCGTCGTCACCGCGCATGACATGGCGCCTGTCGCGGCAGCGGCGGCCCCCCATGAGGTGATTATCCAACACGACCGTCACGGCACCGCGGACGCAGCAAAAGCAGCAATTCCCGCGTTCGGAACCGGCACTGTGACCATTATCTATGGTGATAACCCACTGCTCAGCGGTGCGACCCTCGCAGCCCTTCCGGCACGTTTGCGGTCCAACGCAGTTGCTCTGGCGCTTCTCGCGACCCGCCCTCCTGATCCCGGCGCATTTGGTCGCGTCGTCGCAGACTCAGGTTTTGCTACACGGATCGTCGAGTATGCGGATGCATCAGAAGCCCAGCGCTCCATTGCTCTTTGCAATGTCGGTGGTTTCACTGCGAAGGCGGACGACATGCGCCGTTGGCTGGGCCAAGTTGGTAACGATAACGCGAAAGGCGAATTCTATCTCACGGATATCGTGGCAATCGCCCACTCCGAAGGTGCCAGAATTGCCGTAATCGAGGCGCCTTGGGACGAATGCCGCGGGGTGAATTCACGGGCGGAACTTGCGCTGGCCGAAGCCGCGATGCAGGCTCGTTTGCGCCACGCCGCCCTGGCCGGTGGCGTGACAATGACGGCTCCTGACACTGTATTTCTTGCCGCCGATACCGAAATTGCCGCAGATACCACGATTGAGCCGTATGTCGTATTCGGACCGGGCGTTCGCATCACCGGGCCTGCCACGATACGTGCCTTCTCTCATCTCGAAGGGTGCACAATTGGTTCCGGTGCCATGATTGGGCCCTATGCGCGGATCCGACCCGGGACCAGGGTTGACGAGTCGGCACATGTCGGGAATTTCGTCGAGCTTAAGGCGACGCATCTCGGTGCCGGTGCGAAAGTTAACCATCTGACCTACCTTGGCGATGCGACGGTGGGAACCCAAACGAATATCGGGGCGGGAACCATCACCTGCAATTACGATGGCCTCGTCAAGCATCACACATCGATCGGTCAAGGAGTGTTCATCGGATCGGATGTTGCGCTGATCGCCCCGGTCTCGATTGGTGATGGCGCCATCATCGGCGCCGGAAGCGTGATTACCGAGGATGTCGAAGCTGACGCACTCGCTATCGCTCGCGCACGGCAGGTAACAAAACCGGGTCGGGCTAACGCCGATCGGCGAAGAAGGAAAACGTCATAAATGTGCGGTATCGTCGGAGTCATCGGCAAAGAACCGGCCGCCCCGCTTCTCCTCGATGGACTGTCCCGCCTCGCCTATCGGGGATATGACAGCGCCGGGATAGCCACGCTAGTAGCCGGTCGGATAGTCCGTCGTCGCGCTGAGGGCAAACTGGGCAACCTCGCCAGGGCGCTCACCGCCCGGAAACTCGATGGTACTACGGGTATCGGCCATACGAGATGGGCCACCCACGGTGCCCCCACCGAAATCAACGCTCATCCTCATGGCACTGAGCGGGTTGCTGTTGTGCATAACGGGATTATCGAAAATCACGCGGAGTTGCGCTTAGAGCTTGAATCTGAAGGCCAGGTATTTTTAACCGAGACCGATACGGAGACTGTCGCTCAACTGGTTGATCTGAATTTGGCACGCGGCATGGATCCGATCACCGCCGCCGCGAGCGCGTTCCACAGATTGGAAGGCGCTTACGCACTCGCCCTGATTTTTGCGGGCCACCCTGACTTGATCATCGGCGCGCAGCGCGGTGCACCTTTGGCGGTCGGTTACGGTGACGACGAGATGTATCTCGGCTCTGACGCACTGGCACTGGCACCGCTCACCCGCCGTATTGCCTATTTGACCGATGGCGACTGGGTAATCCTGTCGCGCAGCGATGCCGAATTCCGCGATGCATTGGATCAACGGGTCGAACGCCCGATCAAACTGACACGGTTGACCGGAGCCTCAATCGGTAAAGGCAATTTTCGGCATTTCATGGAAAAGGAGTTGCATGAACATCCGGTGGTGATCGGCGATACCCTGCATCGGATGATCGATCCCGCAACGCGGATGCCGGTGCTGCCCGAACTTGCGATAGATCTCCGATCGATAACCCGAATCACAATCTCGGCTTGCGGTTCGGCGTTTTATGCTGGCCTTACCGCGCGATATTGGCTGGAAGAGTATGCACGTATTGCCGTCGACGCAGATGTCGCCAGCGAATTCCGCTATCGCGAGCCGCCGCTTGCACAGCATGAACTTGGCGTGGTTGTAAGCCAATCGGGTGAAACAGCCGACACAATGGCGGCGCTGCGGTATATGAAGCAACAGGGCTGCAAAGTGATGTCGGTCGTCAATGTCCCGGAAAGCACCATGGCACGGGAGAGCGACCTGATGCTCGAAACCATTGCCGGTCCCGAAATCAGTGTCGCGAGCACCAAGGCATTTACTGCACAATTGACCGTTCTGGCCGGCTTTGCGCTGACCCTTGCACGTATCCGTGGTACGCTGAGCGACGAAGCGATTGAGAGGCTGGTTGCACGGCTGATGGAACTGCCTGCCAAAGCCGCGCAGATTCTGAACGACGAGGATGCGATACGAATCCTTGCAACCCAAATCCAGGATGCACGCGACGTCCTATTCTTCGGACGCGGTTCGATGATGCCGATCGCTATGGAAGGCGCTTTGAAGCTAAAAGAACTCAGCTACATTCATGCTGAAGGCTATCCGGCCGGCGAAATGAAACATGGTCCGATTGCCCTGATCGATCCTAGCGTACCCGTCATTGCCGTTCTGCCCTCAGGACCACTGTTCGAAAAGACCGCGTCCAACCTTCAGGAAGCCGCGGCACGCGGAGGTCGGATTATCTTGTTTAGCGACGCCGCTGGCGTCGACAAGCTTGCGGGTATCACCACGCAGAGCATCACCCTACCTGACTGCGATCCGTTCGTGGCACCCATCCTTTATGCGATACCGGTTCAAATGCTCGCCTATCACGTAGCAATCTTGAAAGGGACCGATGTGGACCAACCCCGAAACCTTGCCAAATCAGTCACCGTTGAATAGTGGGCCCACGAAAAAAGTCCTGGGAACAATGTTCCCAGGACTTCCACCTTAGCAGGTTAACATCATTCTCAGTTACGACGATTGCCCATGAATTGGAGCAGAAACATGAACAGGTTGATAAACGTCAAATACAACTGAAGAGCATCATAAACGCTTCGCTTCGAGGCAACATCAGCTCCAAACCGATATCCATATTGAACATAATCAGCCTTGATACGCTGAGTATCATAGGCAGCCAGGCCGGTGAAAATCAGCACCCCGATGGCGCTGATGGCGAATTGTAAAGCGGTCGAATGCAGAAAAATATTGACCACCATTGCGATCAACAGCCCGATCACACCCATGATTAGAAAACTACCGAACTTCGCCAGATTTGCCTTCGTTGTGTAGCCATAGACGCTCATGGCTGCAAACGTGCCGGCCGTAACGAAGAAGGTCGATAGAATCGACGTTCCAGTGTAGATCAGAAAAATATTTGTTAGGCTTGCGCCCATTACGGCGCAGAACGCCCAGAAAAGGGCTTGCGCCTGCGTGGATGACAATTTGTTGACGCCGAAGCTCATTATCATCACGAAACCGATCGGTGCAAACATCGTCACATAAGCCAAGATACCGGGTTGGCGAACTACAGCGCCGCTTGCCGTTGTCGCTAGCGGGTAGAAGATGTTGATCAGACTGGTCTGTGAAATCGCCAGCGAAACGATGGCAGTCAGGAAAAGACCTGAAGCCATCCAGTTATAGACCCGCAGCATGTAGGCACGCAGACCTTCGTCCAGAACGCCAGCGCCCGCTGCGACGCTGGCACCGCGGTAGGATCGCATGTCAGGACCAATAGCCATAATTGCTCGACACTCCTTAAAGGCGGCGGGAATACCGCTCTTCCTAGGCTATTTTTGGCGATTCCCGCGCGTCAATCAAGCATAATCGGCGCAACGCAGATGATATTGCCGTAACGATTACAGGAGGAACCTTAAGGTTGCGTTAACGCCTCAGGTTAAGTCTCCCGATAAGTGCTTCATAACGCTTGTGATCCTGCTTCTTAACGTAATCGAGCAGACGCCGACGCCGGCCCACGAGCATCAAAAGTCCACGGCGGGAGTGGAAATCCTTCGAGTGGATTTTCAAATGATCGGTCAGATTTGTGATACGCTCAGACAACAAAGCAACCTGCACTTCGGGGCTGCCCGTGTCGTTTGCTGTATTGGCATATTCGCCAATGAGCAGCTGGCGACGCTCTGCGGTGATCGACATCACATATACTCCTCAATAAAGTGTTAAATTACGCGCTCCGGTCGAAGCATACCCTGGTCGAGTTTGCCAAGAACCACGAAACGGTGCCCCGCCAGACCACGCACCAAACCACCATCAGGATTGGCCGCAACTGGAATCCGCCCCATGAATTCGATCAGGCTCAACGCCATACCGTTTCGGAGGGCAGCGACCTCGGTTTCGGTCAGGGCCAGAGCCGGGATGTCGTCCAGCGCGGTCTCGACCGGAAGCACGAGGTCCGGATCACGAAAGGGGCTATGAATTGATTCAGCTAGTTTGTCCAGCGTCACCGACGCTGCTTGCTCAAAAGGGCCCACCGACAAGCGCCGCAACGCCGAGATATGCCCGACACTCCCGAGTGCTCGCGCCAAGTCGCGTGCCAACGATCTCATGTAAACCCCTTTGCCGGAGACAACCTCAAATAGCGCATGGTCGGCATCTGGCCGTCCGATCAGGACAAATCGATCGATCTGCGCCGGACGCGCAGGCAGATCCGGCAGCGTACCGGCACGTGCCAGATCATACGCTCGTTCGCCGTTGACCTTGATCGCTGAGAATGCCGGAGGCACCTGCATAATCAATCCGCGGAATTCCGTGAGGGCCGCCTCGATCGCCGCATCGTCCGGTCGTATATCACTCGTCGCAATCAAGGCCCCTTCGGCGTCGTCCGTATTGCGAGCTTCACCGAACCGAATTGTGAAATTGTAGCATTTAGTACCATCCATCACATAGGGCACCATTTTCGTGGCTGCCCCGAGCGCAATTGGCAACACTCCGGTCGCCAGAGGATCGAGCGTGCCGCCGTGTCCGACTTTTGCTGCATCGAGCAATCGCTTGACCTTGGCGACCGCATGGGCACTGGTAATGCCCTGTGGTTTGTCGAGAATGATCCAACCGTCGATTTGGCGTCCACGTCGCTGCCGTGCCTGAGGCCCTGCCATGAAAAATCCTGAAATGTTTGGGAGCGTGATCATTGATAGCCATCCGATGCCAGCCGATCAATTGATCGGCTGAAACGTTCTTATGCCTGATTGATGTCGATCAAGGCCTGGCGGATCTTGCGACCACGCATCACCCGGTCCTCGATGTATGAAGCATCACCCCACCGCACTGCCCGCGCCATCGCCTGCGCGTCTTCGGTGAACCGCGCCAGCATTTCCAGCAGGGCTTCGCGATTGTTCAGAAAAACGTCGCGCCACATCACTGGGTCCGAGGCAGCGATACGGGTGAAATCCCGAAATCCGGAGGCCGCAAATTGCAACACCTCCTTGCGCGTTTCATCGGCCAAATCATCGGCCGTGCCACAGATGGTAAAGGCGATCAGGTGCGGCAAATGGCTGACGATCGCGACGACACGATCGTGGTGCGCCGCATCCATCACGCTGACCGTCGCGCCACACCGTTCCCAGAACACCTTAACCTTGGCTACAGCCGCGGGATCGGTTCCAACCGGCGGTGTCAGGAGACACCAGCGCCCCCCGAACAATTCAGCAAAACCGGCATCCGGCCCCGAAAATTCGGTACCCGCCATGGGGTGTCCCGGAACGAAATGTACACCCTGCGGCACATGGGGACCGATATCGCGGATGACTGATTGCTTCGTGGAACCAACGTCGGTGACAATCGCGCCCGGCGCCAGATGCGGCCCGATTGCGGCCGCCAGCGCGGCATAGGCTCCCACCGGCGCACATAAAATAACGCAATCGGCACCCTCGATGGCACGGATCGGATCGATCTCGCAGATATCGGCAATCCCCAGTGCAGAAACGCGCGAGAGAGTCGTTTCCGTGCGGTCATTTGCTACCACAACACGGGCAATATCCCCCCTCGCTTGAGCGATCCGCGCAATCGAGGATCCGATCAAACCGACACCAACAAGGGCAAGACGCTCGAAAAGAGGCTCAACCATGAAGATTGGCGAACTCAGTAAGCGCCTCGGCGACGGCTTCACATTCGTCGTCTGTGCCGATCGTTATCCTCAGGCACTGGGGCAAACCGTATGCCGCCACATTACGCACGATGATGCCACGCGTCCTTACATGAGCATCAGCAGCGGCCGCGCGGACCGCATTGGCGAAATCAACCAGTATAAAATTCGCTTCACTCGGATAAACGATCAGACCGACATTCTGCAACCGTGCCGTCAAACCTGCCCGCGCTCGACTGTTGTGAGAGCGGCATTTCTCGACCCATCCCGGTTCTGCCAATGCCGCAATTCCCGCCGCCGCCGCCGGACCACTTACGTTAAATGGCATCCGGGTCCGGTTCAGCACGTCGATCACGCTATCAGGCGCGTAGGCCCAGCCCAATCGTGCACCGCCCAAGCCAAACATTTTTGAAAATGTCCTTGTCATCACGGTGTTGCCGGTCGCATCGACCAGCGCAGTTCCGGGATTATAATCATTGCGTTCAACATATTCGGCATAGGCGGCGTCCACCACCAGAAGAACATCCGCGGGTAATCCCTGACGCAGCCTTTCAACCTCGCCGCTCGGCACCATACTCCCGGTCGGGTTGTTCGGATTGGCCAAGAAGACCAACTTCGTCGAAGCCGTCACCTGAGCTAGCATCGCATCGATGTCGGCGGTCAAACCCCGCTCGGGTGCCTTGCGCACCACCATGCCCGCCAGTTTCGCCGCAATTTCATAGATCAGAAAGCCATGTGCGCTCATCACCAGCTCAGAACCGGGACCGCCGTAGGACTGGATCAGGAGCGCGATCAGGTCGTCCGACCCGTTGCCGCACACGATCCGTACGGGATCGAGACCAAAGGTTGTACCAATTGCGTGGCGGAGTGCGGTCGAACCACCATCCGGATAACGATGGGCGACGTCCGCCGCCGCCCGCAGCGCGGCAGCCGCACCCGGCGGGACACCGAACGCCCCTTCATTGGAGGAGAGCTTGATAATCCGGTTGATCCCGGTGATTTTCGATTCGCCGCCGACATAGGGCGGTACCGAAAACACAGCAGACCGTGCCTGCGGTTGCGCAGTCATCGTAGGGCTCCAGATATTGTGCCATATGGCACGGCATAGGAGCCCAGGATCACCGGTATTGCCAGAAACCCCGTGATGGCAGCAAGCCTCGGATCATCCCGTGAGACCAGACCATCGACGTCAGCCAGTGCGTAACCAACTTCCCGTTTGGCAGCCCGACGGGGCAGGATCGATCCAACATCGAACCCTGCCTCCTTCAGCAATCCGGCAATCCTCGCCGTGCTGGTGTCGGGTGCGATCTCGATACCGATCAAACTTCGATCCGCCCCGCTGGGATCCGGCGTCAGAGACGCCACTACATAGGCGCCTGCCTGGGGCACACCTTCAGTCCGACGCGCCCAGAAGGGCAATTTCGCGACGATGGCCAATCGCGGCACACCGCCATGCATCAAACCGACCCACCACGCGGCCTGATCATCATCCTCATCAGAGGGTAGCGGCAACACGGCGGCATGGGCCGCGCCATTGGTAAGATCAGCCAATGCCTGCGAGGACGTGCGGTGGCGTCGCAATCCGGTCAGTGGTCCGAAATGCTCCCGCGCCACCGCAGGCAATTCCACCTGTGCACCATCGGCGACGGCGATCGTGAGACCACCTTCAATCATCAGCGCTCCTGAAAACAATTCGCGCCAAATTCGAAGAATCGTCTGAGGTGGCAACGCGCCGCGATGCCGACCGAGCAGCCGCCGTACCATTGAAGCCTCACGCCCCGGCCTAATCGGCACACCGCGTTTGCCACCATCCCGCGCAACACGCTCAATGATTTCGGACCGTTCTATCAAGAGATCGTGCAACCGGTCGTCGAGCGCGTCGATCTCGGCGCGCAACCGCGCCAGCGCCTCCGGAGCGGCGTCATGCGGCGGAGAGAGTGATGAGATGTCAGACATGCGAACCCGATACGATGAATGCGGATTCCTTTGATACAGAAGGTACGCCGCACGGCAAGACCGGTTCTTGCCGCACCGCCCGGTTGCGGGCATAGCGGGCACGCCATGGACCAGACCCCATTTCCGGAAATCCCGCACCAGCACGAAACCTTCACCGACGGCATTGCCCTTGATTGCGGTGTCGTTCTGGCGCCGCTCGATATCGCCTATCGCACTTATGGCACGCTGAACTCGCAGCACAGCAACGCCATACTGATCTGCCACGCGCTCACCGGCGATCAATATGTCGCAGAACCCCATCCGCTCACCGGGAAGCCGGCTTGGTGGGGTTCGCTGGTTGGTCGGAGCAAACCGATCGATACCGAGCGGTTTTTCGTCATCTGTGCCAATGTCCTTGGTGGTTGTATGGGTTCGACCGGGCCGCGCAGCCGCCGCAACCCGGAGTCGCCGGAGCCCTGGGGCATCGAATTTCCGCCGATCACGGTGCAGGATATGGTGCGCGCCCAAAAAATGCTGATCGACTGGCTTGGAATCTCTCGCCTGTTCGCGGTGGTCGGTGGATCGATGGGCGGCATGCAGGTTCTGGCCTGGGCGTCTCTCTACCCTGAGTCGGTCTTCGCAGCGATCCCGATCGCTACCGCCTCTTATCACTCAGCACAGAATATTGCTTTCCATGAGGTCGGACGCCAAGCGATTTTTGCCGACCCTGATTTCCACCAAGGACTCTATTGGGCGCACGGCGTTATTCCGGCACGCGGTCTCGCCGTTGCCCGGATGACTGCGCATATCACCTATCTCTCCGAAGCGGCACTGACACGCAAGTTCGGGCGCCGTCTTCAGAGCGGCAGTGCGATGACGCCAGTGCTGTTCGGTGAACGTTTCGCAGTTGAGAGTTACCTCGAACATCAGGGGTCAAGCTTCGTCCGCCGGTTCGACGCCAATTCGTATCTCTGCATCACCCGCGCGATGGATTTTTTTGACCTCGCGGCCGATCACCGAGGATCGCTCGCCGCCGCTTTTCACGGTTCAAAAACTCGCTTCCTTCTGGTTTCGTTCAGTTCGGATTGGCTGTTTCCCACCGCCGAAAGCCGCGCCGTCGCGCGTGCGCTCAATCAGGTGGCCGCCAATGTCAGTTTCGTCGAAATTGTCAGCGACAAGGGACATGATGCATTCTTACTCGAAGAACCTGATTTTCACCGCACCGTTTCAGGTTTTCTCAGCGGTGCCGCCGAGGCGGCTGGCCTGAAATGAGCGACCAGACCCCGGTGCGTTTTGTTGCCAAGAACATGCGGGTCGATCTTGAACTGATCGCCGGAATGATCGAGCCGGGTTCACGTGTGCTCGATATCGGCTGTGGTGATGGTGCCTTGCTCGACCATTTGTCCCGCACCCGCAAATGTGATGCCCGCGGCATCGAGATCGATATGGCCGAAGTGACGCGTGCGGTTGCCCATGGCCTGCCAGTGATGCAGGGTGATGCCGATAGCGATCTGTCGCACTATCCCGATGACGCCTTTGACTATGTTGTACTATCCCGGACGCTCCAGGCAGTCGGGCGTCCTCGCGAAGTACTACGCCAGATGTTGCGAATCAGCACCAGAGCCATCGTTAGCTTTCCCAATTTCGGCCATTGGAGTCTGCGCTGGCAACTGCTCTCGACCGGTAGGATGCCGATGACCAAAACGTGGGGTCGGATGTGGTACGAAACCCCAAATATCCACCCATGCACAATTCGAGACTTTTTCGATCTCTGTTCACAGGAAGGCTACCGGGTCGAAAACTGGCTTGCAGCAGATGATGCTGGCCGTCGCGCCCCTTGGCGCCGTGCGCCCCTGCTCGCCAATCTGTTCGGCGAACAGGGGTTATTCCTACTCAGGCGGGATCAGCATCCAGGCAGATCTTGAGAGGTTAATACCGAAAGGGATTTTAACATGCGAAAAGGCTCATTCGGCAGCCAACGCGGTGCGTACCTCTAGTCGGTGCAGTGCCCGATCGATCCATTGTGCAGTCAGCTTCTCGGCCAATCGGTTCTGTCCTAACCGATCCGCCAAAACGCTGAAATCGACCTCATCCAGAGCTTGATCCTGGTTGAAGCAGGAAAACACCACATGTCGCGACCCGGTCACGGGATCGACATGTAATTGTAGACATTGAGCGCAGACCTCCTTCATCATGCATTGCATCGGTGAATTGATCGATCCGATCGCGGAGTGATGGGATGCAAGATAAGGGCGCAGCACACCGTGCCGCGCCGCACCGACCGCCTGCATCATTCGGTCCGAGCCGATCGCAATGATATGATGACACTCCCCAAGCGGCACCTCGGCATCTCCCAGGTCGCCACTCGCATAGGCGAGCATCGCCTGGACAATGTTACCGACAAAACTGCGATCCTGAGGCCGATTCGGCGCGAAACCCGGCGTCTCATCGCAGCACCAGACTATCACGTCCGCCGCCCGTTCGATGTCCTCGACACGATACCGATCGGACAATTTCTTATAGCCGGCAAAATACAACACCCGCGATCCAGCTGCACGCAAGGCCGCGCCAATCGAGAATAATACGGCATTGCCGAGCCCTCCCCCTACCAAAGCCACCGTTGCATTCGGTAGAATCTCAGTGGGCATGCCGGTCGGTCCCATAAGAACCACCGGTTCACCAGGTCGGAGATGCGCACATAAATCGGATGATCCACCCATTTCCAGCGCGATCACCGAAATCAATCCCGTCTCCGGATCAGCCCCGGCGCCGGTCATTGCTAACCCTTCCATGGCGAGCACGGTGCGACCGGCCGGTTCATCGAGGTGACGAGCCGTGGTCTCAAAATTCTGTAATCGAAAGAACTGACCAGGCCGGAACGCCCGCGCTGCCGCCGGCGCATGCACGACCACCTCAACGATCGTCGCTGTCAGACGGTTCACCGCACGAACGGTTGCTTGTAGATCACTCCGGGCCCGCGACAGCAAATCGGCATTCGTTGAAGGAGTTCGCGCATTCATCAACGCTGATACGATCGGATAGCCACGTTTGGCGCTTCCCATAGCCTTGACCACATTGCCGAAAAATGACGGATGGAGATCGCCGAAAAAGCTGATCATCCGACCATCGGGCGCGCGGTGCATCAATACATGGATTTCAGGAGGTTTGGCCGAAGCGCGCTCGGGGATCACCGGATTGCCGTTCACATCGATCGCCTGGAAATAGCGCCCATCCAGCTTGATCCGACCATCCTCACGCGCCAGCACCGTATTTGGCTGGGTTCCTGCCGCGACCAGAATAGCCCGAGCCGGCAGAACGACCTCACCCTCAGCTCCTCGCAGACGCAGCCCGGCGACATGCCCTACGGTGTCGATTTCGACCGCAACGGGCGTCAGCCCCTCGGCAAATCGCACACCTTCCTCCATCGCTTTCGCGACTTCCTCATGATTGAGCGTATAACTCGGTGCATCGATCAGACGACGGCGATACGCGATCGTCGCCCCTCCCCACGCTTCGAGCATCGGCACAAACTGAGGCAAGCGCCCCTCGCGTTCGGCTGTTGTACGTTCCTCTGCCAAAGCCTCGGCGTGGGCCAGAAATTCGTTTGCTATAACAACATCCTCGGCGCTCCAGCCAGCGCGCACCCGCGCTTCACCGCGCTCCGCAACCAAAATCCTGTAGCGCGAGGCAAATTTCTCAACCTGGCGGACATAATAGGCAAGACTCTCCGTCGCGGTATCTATGGCGGTCAACCCGCCACCTATGACGACCACCGGCAAACGCAATTGCAGATTGGCGATCGAAGACGGCTTTGCCGCCCCGGTCAGTTGCAAGGCCATCAGGAAATCAGATGCCTGACGGACCCCGCGCGCTAGACCGTTAGGAATATCAAGCACTGTCGGCCGACCAGCCCCCATACTGAGAGCGATATGGTCGAAGCCCATCGCCCAGGCATCGTCAATTGAAACCGTCGCGTCCCCACCGAACCTTACTCCTCCGATCGCTGCAAAACGTTGACGTCGCTCCAGCAGAATCCGGATCAATTTCAGGTAGTTCTTGTTCCATCTCACTGTGATGCCGTATTCGGCCACGCCGCCGAAACCAGCCATCACCCGATCGTCGAGGCTTTCGAATAAAATCTCGACATCACGGATCGGTGTCGTGACGTCGAACGGCAGCGGTTCGAGCTTGAGCCCATCGACTGCAACCACCCGATGACCTTCGTTGAGCAAATGGTGCGCCAGCGTGAAGCCGGCCGGGCCCAATCCCACCACCAGAGCCGATCGTCCGGTATCGGATTTCTCGATTGGCCGGCGGATATCCAGCGGGTTCCAGCGGGTCAGCAATGCGTAGATCTCGAAGCCCCACGGCAAAGCCAGCACATCGCGCAGAATACTGCTTTCAGCCTGGGGTATGTCGACGGGTTCCTGCTTTTGATAGATGCAGGCTTTCATGCAATCATTGCATATCCGATGTCCGGTAGCAGCCACCATCGGGTTGTCGATTACGATGGTCGCGAAGGCGCCAAGCAACAAACCTTCGACGCGCAACTGATGCATTTCGCTGATCCGCTCCTCGAGCGGGCACCCTGCCAATGATACGCCGAATGGGGAGGATCGAAACGTACCAGTTTTATGATCCTTCAGCCCCTGTGAGCAACTGTCTTTGCCCTGGCCATGGCACCAGATGCAGTAATTCATCTGATCCAACGCCTGGTCCGTGGTCATACCGGTATCGGTAAGCGCGAAACCGTCGCGCGCGCGCCAATGAGATTCCGGCAATCGTTGCATGGTCACGCCATCCCGCTCGATCGTCTCGACCGGAACCAGATGCATGGGATCAATCCGATGCGGGACACGGAACAGCACATCCGAGGCGTGAAAATCCTGTCCATCGGCGGTCAGAGTCGCCCATGCGGCATAGCGCTTGGCGATATCCAACATCTCTACGTCCGCCGCGGCTTCCCACTCCAACACCGCCTGTGCGAACCTATCCTCGGTAAACGGAGAGACACCGCGATCCTGCAACCGACCACGCAGTCCGGCGCCATCAAACGCCGATGGATCGGCGTAGGCCTTGACCGCCTGACGCTGCACGAAATTACGTTTCACGCTGTGAACCGGGGTGCGCGCCGCGGTCGCCGCACGTACTGCGGCTAGTTCGGTTTCAATCCCAAACAATGTTCCGATCATCGCCTCCAGATGCGGCGCCAGGGCCATCACCAGTTCAGCCTCATCCTGGCGTGTGATCCGATCCGGCATCGCGCGCGCCACCATCAGAGAACGATGCAGCGCAGGTGCCTCACTTTGAAGGCGTTCGACAAATTCCCGGTCAAACCCAACCAGAGTCTCCCGATTCGCCAGGTTTCCAGCCGGACATTCTGTCTGCACGCTCATCAATCGATCATCCATCTTGGTTACATCTTTGAATTGCCACAGCGCCTACCTTATCGACAAGCGCCCGGCCCGATTGGCAAGTGGCGCAACGACCGTTAAGCGCAAGGCATGGATGCTATCGGGGTCACGCACCTATCCAAACGCTTTGGTCAGGTTACCGCTGTGGACCGGATCAGCTTCACCGTGAAACGCGGCACCACGGTCGGTCTGCTTGGTGGCAATGGTGCCGGCAAAACCACCACGATCTCCATGCTTCTCGGCATACTCGTTCCTGATGGCGGTACCATCGAAGCCCTCGGGTACGATATGGCACGCAACCGATTCGATGCTCTTGCCCGAATGAACTATTCCTCGCCCTATGTGGCATTGCCGATGCGCCTCACCGTCTCGGAAAATCTGATGGTCTATGGCCATCTCTATAACGTGCCAAAGCTCAAGGATCGAATCCGTGATCTCGCTGATGAATTCGACCTCAAAGCGTTGCTCGACCGTCGTGCCGGCGCCCTATCGGCCGGCCAGAAAACCCGCGTGGCTCTCGCCAAGGCCTTGATCAACCGACCCGATCTCCTTCTGCTCGATGAACCCACTGCCAGTCTCGACCCTGACACCGCCGATTACGTGCGCAGCAGGCTGGAGGACTACCGCACCAAAACCGGTGCGGCGATCCTGCTTGCCTCACACAACATGATCGAGGTTGAACGACTCTGCTCTGACGTTTTAATGATGAAACAAGGCATAATCGTGGATCGCGGCGCACCCGACACCTTGATTGCCCGCTACGGCCGCGACAACCTCGAACAGGTGTTCCTCGCTATCGCACGTTCCTCAAAACCTGCATGAGAGCCTCGTTTCGCCGCGTTTGGGGGTTAATTTACCGGCACCTCTGCCTCTACCGCCGCTCCTGGCCCCGATTGTTAGAACTGGCCTATTGGCCGACCTTAGAACTTCTGATCTGGGGTTTCACCGCTCAATTCGTTGTCCATGGCCACACAAGCGGCCTGCTGAAGGCCGGCGGCGCTTTGATCGGCGGTGTATTGCTATGGGAGGTTGCATTGCGGTCACAAATGGGCGTCACAATTTCCTTCCTCGAGGAAATTTGGTCGCGCAATCTCGGTCATGTGTTCGTCAGCCCATTGCGACCGCGCGAGCTCATCTTTGCCCTGCTCGGCGTCTCGGTCTTGCGAACCTTGATCGGTCTGACCCCTGCGGCCCTCATCGCTTTTCTGCTCTATGATTTCAACATTTTCGCCTTCGGTCCCCCCTTGCTGCTCCTGTTGCTGAATTTGCTGTTCATGGGCTGGTGGATGTCACTTGGTGTGATTGCCCTTTTATTTCGCTACGGCGCGTCCGCCGAGGCACTCGCGTGGACTCTCGCTTTCGGAGTCACACCGATCGCCTGTGTGTTCTATCCTGTCTCCGTCCTGCCATCCTGGCTGCAGCCGATCGCCAAGGCACTCCCGGCAGAGCACATATTCGCCGGAATGCGGTATATTTTAAATTTTAGCCAAATGAATTGGTCGCAGTTTTTCTGGGGGCTGGCACTGAATGTGTTCTGGATGACCGTCGCGATCGGCATTTTTGCACTACAGTTCCGCGCCGCACGGACCAACGGAGCCTTGATTTCCATCGGTGAATAGGGACTTTCTGAGCGATGTCCGAAGTCATCACTCCAACACGGTTCTGCCTGATCCGCCACGCCGTCGTCTTGCCGGAATATTTGGCGCTCCTCTATGGTCAGATGGATGTGCCGATCTGCCCGTTTCGTCTGTCCCAGGACGGTGGCCGCTACGCCGCTCTCGGCAAAATACTGCCAAAAGATGCAAAGTGGCTAATCAGCCCGCTCGGGCGCACCAAGGCCACGGCGGAAGCCATCATGGCCGCCGGCTACGGCGACACGCCGCTCGAAATCGAGCCTGGGCTGATCGAACAGAATTTCGGCCTATGGCAAGGGTTGCCGATGAGCGAACTCATCCGCCGTCCCAGGCAACATCCGTTCTGGCCGGTCGGCGGTGACGAAGCGCCGCCGATGGGTGAAAGTTTCAACCAGATGCGCGATCGCGTCGGCATCACCATGGATCGTCTGGTTAATGCGAATCCTGGCAAAACTATTGTCGCGGTGTCGCACGGCGGTGCGATACGGGCCGCTGCTGCACATGCGCTTGGGCTGTCATCTTATCAGGCGCTCACGCTGTCTGTGGATAATCTGTCGATCACTCGGATCGAGCGGTCCGGCCATGGCTGGCGGGTAACTTCGTTAAATGAACAAATTTCCATTTGAACCATCACTTCACGAGAGCCATCTTGAATTCAACGAGCAATAAATCGGGAGACCATCAATGACGCTCACGTCTGGCTTGCCAATTCGCTCAGCCACACAGCCAAGCAAACCCAAGATTGGGCGCATGGTTCTTATCGCTACGTTCCTGGTTGCTCCGCTATCGGCCTGCGCAGGTTCTTCGAATTCGTCCAGCGGTGCGCAGGAGTTGGTCGATCGCTCGACCCTTACGGTTGAGTCGATGCTGGGTAATGGTTCGTCACAAGCTAATCAGGCGACCCAGTTTCTCCGACGCGCAAAGGCCGTGGTCGTCTGCCCGCGGATTTTCAAGGCCGGTTTCTTCATCGGCGGCGAGGGTGGAAATTGCGTCCTCGTATCCCGCGCCGCAACCGGATCGTGGTCTGACCCCGCGTTCTATACGATGGGCAGCGGAAGTTTTGGTCTGCAGATCGGCGTGCAGGACGCCGAAGTCATCATGATGCTGATGAACCAGACGGCGCTGAATGCGTTCCTGAATAGTCAATTCAAGATCGGAGCGGATGCAGGTATTTCCGTCGCCACCATCGGAGCGGGAGTCGGTGGTTCGACCGGTACTGCGCTCGGTGCAGATATTATCACGTTTGCTAAAGCTCGTGGTCTTTACGGCGGGATTTCGCTCTCAGGATCGGTGTTTTCCAACGACTCTGCGTTGGATCAGCAATATTATGGCCAATTGATCGATCCACGCCAGATCGTGGTATCGATGTCGGCCAACAATGCGGGTGCAAACCCGCTTCGTGCGATGCTTGCCAAATTCGGCGGATAAAGATTTCCTATTCGGCAGAGAAACGCTAGATTGCGGGCATGACGCAATCTGGAAATCAACCGTTCTGGCGCGCCAAACGCCTTGACCAAATGAACGAGGCAGAGTGGGAGTCCCTATGTGATGGGTGCGGACGTTGCTGCTTGCATAAATTGCGCGACGGCGACACCGGGGATCTGGATTTCACCAACGTCGCCTGCCGAATGCTTGATCTGAGGACATGCGCCTGCAGCGACTATAAAAATCGAGCCCGAGAGGTTCCCGATTGTATCTCGTTAACCCCCGCGGCTCTGGAGGACATTGATTGGTTGCCCCCATCATGTGCCTACCGCTTAATCGCCGACGGGCAGGATTTACCGTCCTGGCATCCCCTGATCACAGGCAATCCCCTGAGCACCGTTAAAGCCGGGGCAGCCGTTGCTGGTCGCGTGATCAGCGAAACCGAGGCCGGTCCGCTGGAACATCACATCGTGTCCTGGCCATCGCGCTGGCCGAAATCCCGTCGATGAGCCCTCCCGCTCGAACGATTGACGAACCGATCGTTATCGCGGGTCATCTTACTTCGATCAGATGGCGCCGCAGTCAGCGCGCCCGGCGCGTCGCCCTGAAAATAGACCCCCAGGCCGGAGGCATCGTCATCACGCTGCCGCCTCGCGGCTCCAGGCGGGCCGGTCTTGCTCTTCTACGCGGTCATGAGGCTTGGGTGGCAGATCGTCTCGCCGCGTTGCCAGCCCTGACGACAATCGCCCCTGGAGGCACAATACCCATTTTTGGCGAACCGCATGTCATTGTCCAAGACGCTGCGCATCGTGGCGCACCGGTTATCGGATCGTCCAAAATCCTGGTTTCGGGTCAGCCCGAATTTCTGGCGAGGCGGGTGCGTGATGCGCTACACGCCCTGGCGACTGAACGATTCTCAGATCAGGCGCGCGACAAGGCAAAGCGCATAGGCGTCACGCCAAACCATATCCGTGTTAAAGACACCAAGTCGCGCTGGGGCAGCTGCACGGCTGAAGGTATCCTGATGTTTTCCTGGAGACTCATTATGGCACCTGATTTCGTTCAGGATTACGTCATTGCCCATGAGGTCGCCCATCTGCGGTATATGAACCACGCGCCCGAATTTTGGCGCTTGACCGAGCGCCTCACCCCTCATCGCGCGCCCGCGATGACGTGGTTGAGCGTTCAAGGCCCCGGCCTGTTGCGTATTGTCTGATCGCAGCGCACAAAAGCCCGTTCGCCAATTATCGGGATCTCACTATGAAAGCAGTCGCCTTTACCCACTCGCTACCGATTTCTGACGACGATGCCCTGATCGACCTCGACGTACCCGAACCGACCCCACGGCGGTTCGATGTCCTGGTCGAAGTCCGGGCAGTCTCAGTCAATCCGGTTGACACAAAAATTAGACGACGCAGCGAACCCCTAGGCGAGCCACGCATTCTTGGCTTCGATGGTGCCGGCATTGTCCGTGCGGTGGGATCGGGTGTCACCAATTTCGGGATCGGCGATGAAATCTACTATGCCGGCGCGGTGGATCGTGCCGGCAGCAATGCGGAATTTCAGATTGTCGACGAGCGTATCGCCGCGCGCAAGCCGAAAACATTGAGCTTCGGCGAGGCCGCGGCGTTGCCTTTGACCACGTTGACCGCGTGGGAAATGCTGTTCGACAGTTTCTCGATCCCACTCGATCGCACCCGTCGCAACACAATTCTGATCGTTGGCGGTGCGGGGGGCGTCGGCTCAATGGCGATCCAACTGGCCAGGCGGCTCACCGGTCTCACCGTGATCGCCACCGCCTCAAGACCTGAGACAAGAGATTGGTGCACAACCCTCGGAGCACACCACGTCATCGATCACCATCTCGACATGGCAAGCCAATTGGCGACATTTGATATCCCTGCGCCGACTTATATCTTTTGTACCAGCCACGTCGAACAGCATTGGCGCAGCCTATGCAACATCGTCGCTCCGCGCGGGCGCATCGGGTTGATCGAGTCGGTCACATCGCTCGACATGAGTGGTGTCTTCAATAAATCGGCATCGGTTCATACCGAGTACATGTTCGCTCGTTCGATCCATCAGTCCGAAGATATGATCGAGCAGCACAACATCCTGCAAACGGTCAGCCGGTTGATCGACCAGGGTATCCTGCGCACGACAATGACCGCGCCGTTCGGAACAATCAACGCAGCCAACTTGCGCCGCGCTCATGCGGCGATCGAAACCGGTACCACGCACGGCAAGATTGTCCTTGAAGGATTCTGAGCCAACCGTTCTACTCGCGAGCGGGTCCTCGATCCGCCGGTCCATGCTTCGGCGCGCGGGCGTTGCTTTTGACTTTATAACCGCCGATTTCGACGAAGCCGCCTTCAAGGCGACCGCTCATGCCGATGGCTTGAGTGTCAATGATCTTGCTCTGACTCTCGCGACGATGAAAGCAAGACGCGTTTCAACTAGCCGACGGGAAGCTCTGGTGATCGGCGCGGATCAGGTCCTGCACTGCGACAACATCCGGTTCAGTAAACCCTCCTCTCGCAGTCAAGCCAAGACTCACCTCCAGCAGCTCCGCGGCAAAACCCACCACCTCGCCACCGCCGTCGTGTGCATGCAGGGGGATGCAATCCTCTGGCACCACGTCGAATCCCCCTCGCTCACCATGCGGTCAGTCAGCGACTCGTTTCTTGAAACCTACCTTGATGAGGAAGGTGATGACATCCTCACTTCGGTTGGTGCCTACCTTCTTGAGTCGCGTGGTGTACAATTATTTGAGAGAATCGACGGTAGTTATTTCACGATCTTGGGATTGCCATTGCTAGCTCTGCTCGGTTTCCTGCGTCAGGCAGGCATCCTGCCGTCCTGATCGGATACGGGCGGCGTTACTGACCCCCCATCGCCAGTCGCGGCTGCGGACGGTTCAACCTCGCGCGGTGGCGCCGGGATCACTATGGCTTCCAGAGCCGCGACCCGGGCTGACAGAGCCGTCACCTCGGATCGGGCCTGCGTCGCAAGCTCCGACATAATCTCGAATTCTTCGCGTCGTACCAGATCGAGCTTGCGAATGGTTTCGTCCACTCGCGCGCGCACCAGCGCCGTCATCTCATCGCGCAGGCCGCTGAAGGCCGAAAGCGCGCCACCCGCGACACCTGCCAGATCATCAAAAAATTTCGGTCGTTCGGTCATGGGTCGATCTCCTGTTGCGCCGATGATGACTGTTCATCGGCGACTGACTATAAGCCGCCGTATGATATTGGTCACGGGCGGTGCAGGTTTCATCGGGTCCAACCTTCATGCGGCGCTGGATGCACGCATGGTGGAGGTTGTCGTCGTCGATCAGTTGGGCAACTCTGGCAAATGGCGCAATCTGCGGAACCATCCGCCGACCCAGATGATCGATCCGGACAATCTATTCGATTATCTGGCTACCCATCCGCCGATCGAGGCGATTGTCCACCTCGGCGCGATCAGCGAAACCACCGCATCCGATGGTGACCTGGTCTGGCGGAGCAACGTCACCCTCAGCCAGGATCTCTGGAACTGGTGCGTCACCCGCGGCGTCCGCTTCATCTACGCGTCATCAGCGTCAACCTACGGCAACGGTTCCGCCGGTTTCGACGATACGCCCGACCTCGCGTCTCTGCGTCGGCTTCGCCCACTCAATCTGTACGGTTGGTCCAAACACGCTTTCGACCTCTGGGTTGCCCAGGAATGCGCGGCCGGTCGCAACCAACCGCCACAGTGGGTCGGTCTTAAATTTTTCAACGTGTATGGACCTAACGAGTACCACAAGGGTTCAATGATTTCCGTCGTGAAAGTCAAGCACGACGAAATTAAAGCCGGTCGACCCGCCACGCTGTTCAAATCCGACCGACCCGGAGTAGCCGACGGTGCCCAGGCGCGTGATTTCATCTGGATCGACGATGTGGTCGACGCCCTGTTGTTCCTGATCGACCGACCCGAGGTTTCAGGCTTGTTTAATCTCGGCACCGGATTGGCCCGCACCTACGCCGATCTGGTGCACGCCGTCTGCGTGGCTCAGGGAGTCGATCCTCAAATCGAGTTCGTACCGATGCCTGAACGGCTAATTGGGCAGTATCAGTCCTTTACCGAGGCTCCGATGAGTCGTCTGCGCGCTGCCGGGTTCACCCAGACTTTTACCCCCCTCGAAACCGGCGTCGCTCGCTATATCAAAGATTTTCTGAATCAATCGGATCCCTATCGATGAATCACGTTTATGTCTGGCCCCATTTTGATCCCATCCTGGTCAAGTTGGGTCCCTTTGCGATCCATTATTACGCACTTGCCTACATCACAGCGCTGGTGCTCGGCTGGCGGTTGATGCGTCGGCTGGTCCGCGAGCAGCCGGTTGTGGCCACCCATGAGCAGGTCGATGATTTTTTATCATGGGCTACGCTCGGCGTCGTCCTCGGCGGCCGGATCGGCTACATACTGTTTTATCAGCCCGTCTATTTTCTCGACCATCTGAACCGCACCTATGCAGTGTGGGACGGCGGCATGAGCTTCCATGGCGGCATGATCGGAGTTGCCGTCGCCATACTGATTTACTGTCACCGTCATGGGCTTGATCCATGGTATTTCGGTGACCGTGTTGCCGTCCCGGTGCCGATCGGCCTGTTCCTGGGCCGAATCGCCAATTTCATCAATGGTGAATTATGGGGGCGACCGGCCCCCGCATGGTTTCCGTTTCGCATGATTTACCCGCAGTCGGGATCCGACGTGCCGCGCTATCCGTCCGAACTGATCGAAGCAACGCTTGAAGGCATCATCCTGTTCATTGTGCTCTATACCGCCTCGCGCAGTGAGCGAATACGCAGCCAACCAGGCTATCTGGCTGGCATATTCGTGATGGGCTATGGAATCGCTCGCACTACGGCCGAATGCTTCCGCCAACCGGATTGGTTCCTTGGCTACCTGATGTTCGGCCTGACTATGGGGCAGTTGTTATCACTCCCGATGATCGTGATCGGTGCCGTCATGATCTGGCGAGCCCGACGAGTGTCGCGAACCCAGGCCGTCATTGCAGCGTGATCGAACGGCTCGACCATTTCATGGCGCGCGCGAACGCTATCTATTATGCAACACACGATCCCTTTGCCGATTTCACCACATCGCCGGAAATCTCACAGGTGTTCGGCGAGTTGATCGGCCTCTGGGCTGGCCTGGTCTGGCAATCGATGGGCTCGCCCAGCCCGGTCAGGCTGATCGAAGCCGGCCCCGGGCGCGGAACGATGATGAACGACGCGCTCCGCGCCATTCACCGCGCCGTTCCCGGTTTTGCAGCAGCGCTATCACTGCATCTGATCGAAACTTCGCCACGTCTGCGCCCGCTCCTGCAAACGAATCTGCCCGGCGCGACCATTCACACCGCGTTGCAAGATGTCCCCGCAGGTCCCGCAATCTTTCTGGCCAATGAATTTCTTGACGCCCTACCCATCCGGCAGTTCATCCGGCATGCTGATGGTTGGGCCGAACGACATGTCGAAAACGGTCGGTGGGTCGATCTCCCAACCGCCATCGACCTGCCAGATGACCCGGTTGGCACCATCCGCGAACGCAACGAGGGCGCCGAGGCCTTCATCTCCACGCTCGCGAATCGCCTCGCCGATCAGGGCGGTACGGGCCTGATTATCGATTACGGCCCCCGCCACAGCGGACCCGGGATCAGCCTTCAGGCCCTCCGCAACGGCCGGCCAGCCGATCCGATCACCGATGCGGGTTGCGCCGACCTGACCGCCCACGTCGACTTCGAAACACTGGCCTCCCTGGCCACCGCCGCGGGTAGCGCCGTCGTTGGTCCCGTCTCGCAGGGGATATTCCTCACATCGCTCGGCATCCATGAACGCACCGCACAGCTCGGTCGAGGCGCTCAACCGCGAGATGCCTCCAAACTTATGTCGGCAACCATCCGGCTAACTGCTCCCGAGGCAATGGGTAGCCTGTTCAAGGCTCTCGCGCTCCGCCATCCAGATCTGCCCCCACCTCCTGGCTTCATAGAATGACCCCGTTTCTCACTGGCGATCTCACGGTGCCACACGGGTTCTTCACGCGCGTCGGCGGCGTTTCCCTGGGCAATTACGCCAGCTTGAATTGCGGCTTGTCTGGCCTGGATGATCCAGCCCATGTAGCTGAAAATCGTGCACGTGCCGCTCATGCCATCGGCTCATCGCTGTCTTCCCTGCTGGGAGTCAAGCAAGTCCACGGTGCGCGGGTTATCACTGCGACAACACCATGGCCTATGGGAATCGGACCCGAAGCTGATGCGATCGTGACCAAAAATCCAAACCTCGCGCTCGGTATCATCACCGCCGATTGCGCACCGGTTCTATTCGCCGATCCAAAGCGCCGCATCGTCGGCGCCGCACATGCGGGTTGGCGTGGCGCCCTGGCCGGGGTCCTGGAAGCAACCGCAGCCGCCATGCGCGACATCGGCGCACAAACCATCCACGCGGTTATCGGCCCCTGCATCCATTCTTCCAGCTATGAGGTTGGTGCCGATTTGTATTCGGCTGTCATCGCCCAAGATTCGACCAATATCCGTTTCTTGGTCGCCATCGCCGATCACCACTGGTTGTTCGATCTGCCTGGTTACGTTGCGTCACGCCTAACCCTTGCCGGCGTTACCGCGACAATTTTGCCGCACGATACATTCTCCGATGAACCACGCTTTTTCTCGCATCGTCGACGAACAAAACGAGGCGAGGGACCCGGCGGCCACCAGCTTTCCATCATCACGGCAGCGCCATGAATCGCTATATCGCCCTGCTGATCCCCACACTTCTGGCCGGGTGCGGTACCCTGCCACAGCCATTCCTCGGTCGTCCTGGTACCGAAGGGGCTTTGCTCTCCATTCCACCACCGCCCGTTCTGATCATACCCCCGCCGCACGATGCCATGCTGGGTGACAACGCATCACGAATTTACGCCCATGATCTCGCCGACGCGCTCGTCGCCCGAGACGTTCCAAGCCTCGCTCAGCCCGCGTCAAAGTTCGACTGGCTTCTGGTCGCTCAGGCCCATATCCTCGGTAATCAGATTATTCCGTCGTTTTCAATCGTGGGGCCGACCGGAAAAATGTATGGCCATGTCACGGGCACACCGGTAGCTGCTGGGGCGTGGGCGGATGGCGATCCGAAGCTGCTGCGAGCGGCAGCAACCGCCGCTGCGCCGGAACTGGCGCGTCAACTCGGCGTCATCAACGCCAACGTCCAGCAGAGTAATCCACTTTCCCTGGAAAACCGCCCGCCCCGTGTTATGCTCGATCATGTAACTGGCGCGCCGGGCGATGGTGACCATGCATTGATCCTCGACCTGCGTCGCAGTCTCGATCAGCTGGGTGTCATACTTGTCCGCCGCAAGCATGAAGCCGATTTCGTCATTAACGGAATCGTGAGAGTTTCGCCTGCTAAACATGCATCCACTGCCATCAATACGGATGTGGTCGAACTGGACTGGATGGTGCGCAACCAGAGCGGCGCATTCATTGGAAAAGTGAGCCAGTTGCACGAACTCGAACCACAGCAGATGTCGCCATATTGGGGTGACGTCGCCGCCGCCGCCGCCGAGCAGGCGGCTCTGGGGATCAAGCAGGTTATCGTCAATGCAACTCCAAAACATGTTGCCCTGTCGTCGAATGCTGACGCCACTCATCCGGGATCTGCCAGATCGGTGATACCGCCTGCACAGTGAAGGCCATCTCGGAAACCCCGCTCGCGTCGAAAACCGCAGCCCCGTCTGTCCAGCGAAACCAACGCCGCCCCCGTCGTTCCGACGGGTAGAAACCGGTTGAAAAACGAGGGTCGGATTCACTCACCAGCACGCCGTCCAGCGTTATGTCGGTAATCGCGATGCCCAGTCGCCGCCGATCGAAAGATGCGGGATCGAGATCCGCCGGACTCGAACAAGACGATTCGATCGTCAGTCGTCCAACGGTGGCCGGGAGGCGAAACAGCTTCTGCCCACTGTCGGTATCGATCGCCTCAAGTCGCCGACCATCGGCATACACAGCGAAGCGACCGGCAACGCACCTGACACCGTACTCGCGTAGACGGTCGTGCAGCCTCTGGCGAATCGCCGTTAAAACTGTCCCACTCACGGCTAATGGCGCAAATGCGCGCGTGGCATCCCAGCGAGAAGGTGCAAAATTAGGGTGCAGCGCCACCGGGCCTTTCTGGCGGGCAAAATGATGACGATTTCCACAATCCAGATATGTTTCGGCCGGCAGCGTCTCAGCCCAGACAACATCATGAACTTCCAGCTCGATGTGGTGATACGTTACCTCTGAAACGTCGATCTGCCTGATCGAAACGCCGTTGATCAGATATTTTGCCTGCACCAGCACACGGTCGCAATAAATCGCGTGATCGGGTGATACGTAAAGATCGCGCGCTGGTACCCCTGGTCCGAAGGCCGCCGCCTCGATCAAAACCGGTAGTACCGCGGCCGGATTTGGATGACGATCGCAATCAATTCGCCGATGCCCATGCCAGACGACCGGTTTGGTCGATCCGTCATGCGTCACAACGAGATCACCTTTACGCAGGCTCTCAACGGGGCGAGGCCCATCGGGCGTCAGCAATCGGGTTCCCGCCCGAAAGCACGGGGCAACAATTTCATAGGTCCTCCCATCGACGGTGCTGGCAATCTCACTGACTAGCGTATCGGCGCTGGATCCGAACGCGATGGTGATCGGCGCCGCCCCATCGGAGAGAACGAAATCATTGCCATTGGCTGCCCCCGTAACCGTCTGGCTGGCACCGAAACCCGTGACGTCAATCGTATCACCATTTTGGAACCCATCGATCGTCCCGGAGAAAAGACGCGACTCGTTGAACGTAAGAGTAGACTCTCCTGAAACGAAATCGATTGTCTGCCCCGCAGCAACGACATTGCCAAAATTTACCGCGCCTCCAGCGAGTTCGATCGTGCCCGTTCCAGTGACCGTCGATGAAACGGAGAGTGCATCCCCGAAACCTTCAACGACCGTTCCGTCATTATTGAATACCATTTGGCCGGTCATCGAGGATGCCCCGGTGAAATCCCACTCGGCACCGCCAATCAGCGCAATCGTTGGAAACAATGAAACTTCGTGCTCGAGATTTCCCAATGTACCGAGCGATGTCCCCGCGAACACCAAATCCGCCGCTCCGCCGCCATTAGCCAACCCGCCGAGGACGGCGCCAGGCAACAAGGTGAGGCTATTTCCAGAACCCCCTTTGGCGAACGAAATCGCCGCTTCCCCATCACCTGTGATCGTACCCGCGTCGACGATCGTGACCAGATTTTGTCCTGCCCCGACCATGATTCCGGTTTCGCCGGCGACAGTACCGAAATTAACAAATCGCGAATCATTTCCAATGTAAATGCCAACACTGCCGCCTGAAACGACACCGTCAACGGCATTGGTCATACTGGCCTGGTTGAGACGCACCCCCATACCGCCATTCGCTGCGGTATCGCCGCTATCAATCAACCCACCATTCACCAGCGTATTCGCAGCTAAACCGCCGCCGGAAAACTTAATGCCTTCAACCGCCGTTGCGCCACCGCTGATGGTTCCACCGGCCAGATTATCGAGTGCGATCGTGTCGCCGACCATCATGATGCCCGCTCTTCCGCCACTGACGTATCCGCTGTTTTCGATGGTCACCGGGACATTGCTTGCCCACACACCATAAGCTGCGGATGCATCGATCACACCGGAATTTTCAATGAAACCCCCGGATTTGAGAAAAACCCCTTCTCCAACTGAAGCGATTATGCTACCTGAGTTAGAAATTGACCAACTTGTAGGTGCAAACACCGCATCCCCCGAATTAGCGTAGATCGATCCGGTGATGGTGACAGGGTCTGAATATGCTGATGCCGCAAGGGTGATACCGTGGTTGATCGTGGCACTAATTGAGTTTGACATGACAAATCCTCCGACTGGGGTGCAATAAAATCTTGCAACCGACGCGTGTATTTGACATTAAACCTTAAGTTGTGTCACTAAAAATCTTAACCGCCCGTTACTCTATTTTGGTCGGACGGCACGATCTTAATCGATCGTCGCACCGGGGTTGAAATGAGCGTAAATCAGCCGGGCAGTGGCGCGGTTAATCCCCGTAACCGCTTCAAGATCGCGTAATCCAGCCTGCTTGACCCCCCTTGCCGAACCGAAATGGTTCAATAAAGCGCGCTTACGGGCGACTCCGACGCCTTCGATGTCGTCCAACTCGCTGGTTACGATTTTTTTGCTGCGGCTGGCGCGATGAGTCGTGATCGCGAACCGATGCGCTTCATCTCTTAAGCGTTGCAAAAAATACAGAACAGGGTCGCGTGGTGGCAACTGAAACGCAGGACGCTCAGCGGTATGGAACCACTCTCGACCTGCATCCCGGTCCGGTCCCTTGGAAATCGCAACCACTGGAAGATCATTGATGCTCAAATCGTCCAAAACCGCCTGGGCTGCCGACAACTGGCCTGCACCACCATCGATCAGAACCATGTCCGGCCAAGTTCTCTCAGTTCGATCCGGATCTTCCGCGATAGCTCTCGAAAATCGCCGTGTCAGCACTTCGCGCATCATGGCGAAATCATCGCCGGGGGTAATCCCCCCCTTAATCGCAAATTTCCGATATTCGGATTTCATCAATCCGTCCGGCCCTGCCACGATCATCACGCCATAGGCGCTGGTACCCATGATATGGGAATTGTCATAAACCTCGATCCGCTCTGGCGTTCGATCGAGAGCAAATAGCGACGCGGTCGCCGCAAGCAGTTTTGCCTGACCCGCCGATTCCGCCAATTTGCGCTCCATCGCCTCGCGAGCGTTGATCTCGGCATGCTGCACCACCGCATGCTTTTCGCCCCGCTGTGGTACCGCGACCTCAACCTTACGATCCGCTTTAACTGTCAACGCCTCCGCCAATAATGCGGCGTCTGGCACGGCTTCGCTGAGCAAAACCAGCGGGGGCGGCGTCTTGTCGTCATAGAATTGCGCGACGAACGCGCCCAGAACGTCCCCCGCAGCCTCACCCCGCGCCTGGGCAGGAAAGAAACTACGGTTTCCGTTGTTCCGTCCGCCGCGGATGAAAAAAACCTGCACGCAGGATTGTCCAGCCGCCTGATGAATTGCGATCACATCGGCATCAGTAAAACTTTCAGGATTGATCACGTCGGAGCCTTGGATATGGGTCAATCCCCGAATCCGATCTCGGATCGAAGCGGCCCGTTCAAACTCCAACGCTTCCGCCGCAGCTTCCATTTCGGTCGCCAGATCCCGCTGCACACTGCCGGCACGACCCGACAAGAACGCCCGCGCCTGATCAACCAGCGCGCCGTAGTCAGCAACTGATATTCGTCCAACACACGGTGCGGAACACCGTTTAATCTGATGCAACAGACATGGCCGCGACCGATTGGTAAATACCGTATCTGCACACGTGCGAAGCAGAAAGACCCGCTGTAACGCCTGGATCGTCTGATTGACCGACCACGCCGAGGCAAACGGCCCCCAATAGCTTCCTTTGCGACTCTGTGCGCCACGGTGCTTGGTCAACTGAGCGAACTCACGATCAGCCGTGATCATCAGCCATGGATATGATTTGTCATCGCGGAGCAGAATATTGAAACGGGGTTTCAAACGCTTGATCAAATTGGCCTCAAGCAGCAATGCCTCGGCCTCAGTGTGTGTGGTCACCACCTCCAAGCTGGCGGTCTCAGAAACCATCCGCCGCAATCGCTCTGGCAAGCGTTCGATCTGGGTATAGGTGACGACACGTTTTTTCAGGCTTCGTGCCTTGCCGACGTATAGCGCGTTGCCCGAGCCATCGAGCATGCGATAGACACCCGGCCCGGTCGGCAACGTTGCCAGCGCCGCCAAGATGATTTCAACGCCCACTGGCGTTACCCTCTCTCATGGCGAAGCACGACGATCAGTGAATTGCCCCGATCTGTGGATAACTCTGTGCGTAACTCGCAACCAACCACGATCTGTCATGGCGCGCACACCGCCCCCGTAAACTCGAAGACAATCAGACCTGAAACCATAACTCTCTGAAATAACAACATAATATGTCAGGCTATGTGACCATCGCGTTACGGGTCTGCCAGCTAAAAACCTGATTCGAGGCCTTTTTTTCGTGAGTGGACAACTTTAGCATCCCATCCACCCTATAGCGTAAACATCGCTCCTACGACCAGCACGAAACAGCAATTCAGCAACGCTTGATAGCTGGCATGTGTCTCACTTCGGTTGTCGGAATCGTGAATCCCACCTTGTTACAAAGTTAATACTGGCTAAACGTTTCGGCCAGATCCAGGAGTTTACCCATGCAACATCCAACCGAAATCAATTCCTCGGGCACATCGCTGAACCGGACTTTGCCGATCTATCCTTTGCGACCTGGAGAGCTTGCCGCGTTCGTGGAACACACCGACGCCGGGACGGCGGCTTTCATCCGAGCGCACGGCTTTAATGCTAACGTCCATGACCTGTTGTTACTGCCAGGACCAGATGGCCTTGCCGGCGCGATGCTCGGGATCGGCGATGACAGATCGGCGTCCGCATTTGGCGGCGTGCTAAACAAATTGCCCTCCAACTCCTTCTGGCATCTGATGCCTGGCGATTACGACACAGCCGAGGCGATACTGAACATCAAACTCGGTGCTTACCGTTACGATCGCTTCAAAGCGCGGAGCGAAAATCCTGCCCGTATCTCATGGTCCGGACCCGACCATCGGCCATCGATTATCGCCGCCGCCGTCTGCCTGGCCCGCGACCTGATCAACACACCGGCCAACCTGCTCGGCCCAGCCGAACTAGCCGATGCAGGTCGCGACATCGCTGCACATTTCGGTGCCCGCGTCGAGCAGGTGACTGGCGATGCGTTGGTGGCTGGCTACCCCGCCCTCGCCGCCGTCGGCTCCGGCTCATCCCGCCCCCCACACATGCTCCGCTTCACCTGGGGCGACGATCCTAGCCTTCCGTTGATTTCATTATGCGGCAAAGGCGTATGCTTCGACTCCGGCGGCTATGACATCAAGCCGAGCGTCGCCATGCTGCGCATGAAAAAAGATATGGGGGGCGCAGCGATCACGCTTGGACTTGCGCAAGCCATCATGGCGTTGGATTTGGCCGTTCGTCTCGATGTCAGAATTGGCTGCGTCGAGAATAGCATTTCCGGCCACGCGATGCGCCCGCTCGATGTTCTGAAAACCCGCGCGGGGTCGATGGTGGAGGTTGGCAACACCGATGCGGAGGGCCGTCTGGTCCTCGCTGATCTGCTGACCGATGCTGCAAGCTGCAAACCAAACTGGCTGATCGATTTCGCCACTCTAACCGGCGCGGCGCGGGTCGCATTGGGTCCGGATTTGCCCGCATTATTCAGCAACAACGACTCTTTCGCCGAGGCCATGCTTGCCGCGGGCCGCGCGACCCACGATCCGATGTGGCGCCTGCCTTTGTGGGCGGGTTATGACAATTGGCTTGATAGCAGCATCGCCGACTTCAACACGGTTGCTGCTAAACCGATGGCGGGGGCCATCATCGCCGGCCTTTTCCTGAATCGGTTCGTTCCCGCGGACGTGCCATGGGTCCATATCGATACCTATGCCTGGAACGACCAAACCCGTCCCGGGCACCCCGAAGGCGGCGAAGCGCAGGCATTGCGGGCGACCCTGGCTGCAATCGAAGGGTTTTGTCACATACCTGAAAATTGATTTGGGCCCGAGTCACGGCACACAATCTTGCAACGGAATTGCAATGTTTTCATGTTCTGGTGTCTTGTTCTTAACTACAAAGTCTCATAACTGGTGCAGGGCTGTTCGTTCCTCGACCAGGATGACATTGTCATTTTTGTCAACCAGGCGGTGGCCAGCAATCTAACGAGCGGTCCAGAGCCGGCAAACGGTCTTTGAAATTGTCCGCCGTCCGCTAATCGCAGAGGAGTTCAACTCATGGCAGCACAAATGACACCCGATGATCTGGTCGGAATTTTACGCGATACCATCATTGCACTTGTTCGTCGGGACGGGGTGGATCTTTCAGCGCGGCAACTCGGTGTGTTCCTAACCTGCTACCTCAACGATGGCGCTCATACCGTTCGCGGTTTAGCCCAGCAGTTGAATGTCTCCAAACCGGCAATCACCCGCGCGCTCGACCGGCTGTCCGACCTCGATCTCGCCCGCCGGAAAGTTGACCCGACCGATCGAAGGAGCGTTCTCGTCCAGCGTACGACCAAGGGTTCAGCTTTCGTACGCGAAATTCGATCCGTCATGAGCGAGTTGATCATTGCAAGCCATACTTCAGCGGATGTCGCACCACGCCGTCCCGCCGCGGCAGGCTGATGTCGAACTACACGCCGTTCGGTTCGAGACGCACCTTACTCAATCTGGTGGCGTGCGTACTCGTGGTGTCTCTCGCCATTCCCGTCGCCACCCGCGCCGACGTACCGGCGCAAACGCCCGCCAACCGGGCGATTCTCAACGAAGTGTCCAACTATCTGAATGGCCTGAAAACCATAACCGCTCGCTTCATGCAGGTCGGGCCGGATGGATCGGTCCGCACCGGTCAAGCCATCGTTCAGCGTCCTGGCAAAATGCGATTTCAGTATGATAAGCCGAATCCTCAGCTGCTCATCGCTGGATTCGGATTGTTGGTCTATCACGATCCCCAACTCGACCAGACCACCAACATCCCGCTTTCATCCACGCCGCTTGGCATTCTGCTTGACAAAACGATCCGTCTTTCCGGGTCGGTAACGGTAACTAAAGTGTCCCAACCTCCCGGCGAAGTGCAGGTCAGCCTGATCCGAACCGGTAAAGCCCAACAGGGGCATATCACCCTTGTGTTTTCAACCGACCCCCTCGAATTGCGTCAATGGCGCGTGACCGACGCACAGGGTCGTCTCACCCAAGTCAGCCTCTATGACCTTCGGGCCACCAAGCCGTTTCCGGACAAGGATTTTGAATACGTCCAGGGCATCAACCATAATTGATACCGTGAGAGTGGTGTCCATGAACCGCGCCCTGATCCGACCGATCGGTTCCGGATCGCAGGCAAGCGTCATCGCAAACCAGCCTCGCCAATCAACCTGATGACAGCGCTCGCGAGATTTGAGACTAGAAGTTAATGGTCCTCACTTCCCAAAAGCTGATCGGCATTTCATGCTGTCAGAAATCTTTCGGCACATTCGGCATGATCAACCATGCAGCCTCCGATACCTATGTCCGCGCGGTTGATCGTGTTGTTGGTGCGGTACCGATCCTGATCCCGGCAAACGGCGTCAGTGCCGATGTCGATACGCTGCTCAATCACTTGGGTGGGCTCATTCTCACCGGCAGCCGCAGTAACGTCGCCGCCATATTTTACGGTGGTCCCCCGCAACAACCCGAGGATGCCCCGGAAGATCCCGAACGCGATCACGTCACCCTTCGTCTCGTCCGCGGCGCAATCGAACGACGCATCCCAGTCCTGGCGATCTGCCGTGGTCTGCAAGAGCTGAACGTCGCCCTCGGCGGTACATTACACCAAAGACTCCAGGACAATCCTGGTTGCATCGATCATTCGACACCGATGCAACCCCATGGCGCCGTGCGAACCGGCAAGGCGCATTTCGTCACCATCCGACCGGGCGGGACGTTATCAACAATCGTGCAAAGCGAGCGACTAGCCGTCAATTCACTGCATAACCAAGGGATCGACATTTTAGCCCGTGGCTTGTTGGTGGAGGCGCGTGCGATCGATGGTACCATCGAAGCAATTACCGGCACGCACCCTGGTTATCTTCTAGGCGTACAATGGCACCCTGAGTATGATTTCGATTGCGATGCTGCCTCGCGACGGATCTTCGAAAGCTTCGGAACCGCCGTGCGCAGCGCCTAGAGCGATATGCGATTAAGTTGACGCGGCAGCGGC
>NZ_JBMFGY010000004.1:0-73816 GCF_049977125.1 Acidiphilium sp.
AAACCCAGACGCCTGAAATAATGACGCGCTTATCAAAGCTCAGACCCTTAGCTTATTCTCCCCCGGAACCTGTCCAACCTACCGGCACCATCGCAGTCTGTGCGCGGATTTACGATTTCCGATTTTACCGGGTCAGGCGCGACCGGAGCGCATCCGTTTCATGCGTAGCATTGTATCGATTGTGATTGCGGCGAGCAGTATTGCGCCTTCAACGATGAAGCGAATGGAGGAGGCGGCTCCGAGCAGGTTCATGCCGTTACTGACGCTTTCGATCACAAGCGCACCGAACAACGCGCCGTAGACGCTGCCGCGGCCACCGAACAGAGATGTGCCGCCGATGACTGCCGCAGCTACGGCGTTCAGCATGATGTCGCCGTTGCCAACTGATGCCGATGCCACGCCGAGGCGAGCGGCGTCGAGGTAGCCAGCTAGTCCGACAAGAAAGCCGGCGATCACGAAGACAGCGAGTTGGATACCTTTAACGGAGATGCCGGCGCGTCGGGCGGCTTCGGCGTTTCCGCCAACGGCGTAGAGGTGGCGGCCGAAGCGCGTTGATTTGGTCGCGAAAGCGGAGGCGAACAGAGCGATTAGAAAGATCATCAGCAGGAACGGCACGCCGCGATAGGCGTTCAGCATGAACACAGCACCGAACAGTATGAGTCCGATGCCGATCAATCGCATCACGGCGGCGTAGCCGCCTTCATGTCCGCCGGCGGCACGCTTGCGAATGCTGTTGAGTGTGAGTGCTGCGTAAATGCCAAACAGTGCGATGCTGGCGACCCAACTCCAGAGAGGGTCAAGGTTAAGTGTGCCGATTGCCGTGGTCAGATTATCAGCTAGCGGTACTGAGCCGCCATGGGGGGTAAGGATTCCAAGTGTGATACCTTCGGCCACCATGGCGCCGCCGAGCGTAACTACGAAACTTGGCACGCCGATGCGCGACACCAGCATACCCTGGAGAAACCCGATGCCGGTTGCGCATGCGACGCCGAGTGCCAGCCCTGCCGCCACCGGCAGGTGGAAGAAGACCGTACTAAGCGAGAAGATCGCGGCTGCGAGGACTGAATTCCAGCCGATCGACAGATCGATCATGCCGAGCAGAATGATGTAGATTTCGGCCAGTGCCAATGTTCCGGTGACGACGATCTGTGCGGCGAGGTTGGACAGATTGCGAGGGGTGAGGAAGTTCGCGTTGAGCACTTCGAACACGATCCATATCAAGATAAGTGCCGCGATCACCGGCAGCATGCCGAGGTCAGCCGCGTTTGTCACACCGGAAAGCCAGCGTTTGAAGGGTGATTCGGGGGCCGTCTGCGTTACTGTGCTCATGCGACGGCTCCTGCGGCAGTCTCGGCGTGGATCGACAACGTGCCGGTGATGGCGCCAACCACCTGTTCGGGCGTCAGATCCGAGCGTCGTGCCTCCATTACTGTGGCGCCGAGGCGAAGCACGGCGATGTTATCAGCGACTTGGAAGACATTCTGCATGTTGTGGGTAATAAGGATAACGCCATAGCCTTGGCCGGCGAGATCGCGCACCAGGCGGAGCACTTCGGCGGTTTGCGCGACGCCGAGTGCGGCGGTCGGTTCATCCATGATGACCAGTTTGGAATTCCACAGCACGGCACGCGCGATGGCGACGGCTTGGCGTTGACCGCCTGATAGGGAGGCGACCGGGGTGTCAAGTGCTGGAAGGTTGATTCGCAGGGTTTTCAGTACTTTGCGAGCTTCATCTTCCATGTCGACGTCGCGCAGCACATGCGGGCCAAACGGCGTTGGCGAGGTGACGAGTTCGCGGCCGAGGTAGAGATTGGCGCAGATGCCAAGATTGTCACACAGAGCGAGGTCTTGATACACGGTCTGAATGCCGAGTGCGTTGGCTTCGGAGGGGTGGTGGATAGTCACGGCCTTTCCATCGAGTAAGATCTCGCCTTCGTCGATCGGAGCGACGCCTGCGATTGCCTTGATGGTGGTCGATTTACCGGCGCCGTTGTCGCCGAGAAGGGCGGTAACTTCGCCACGCTTGACGGTGAAATTAACGTCACGCAGCGCAACGACAGCGCCGTAGCGCTTCTGCAAGCCGCGCACCGCAAGCAGGGGCGCGTTCGAGCCATTGGTGGCAGATGCCGCACTCATATCGATCCCTCCCGAACGAACGTGGCGGACGCGTTATGACGTCCGCCACGTCGCTTGTGGCCGATTTACTGGCCGTTGGCTTTGCAGATCTTGCCGTCAGCCGCGGGGCCGACGCAGATCGCCTTCCAAGTAGTATAACCTGATTTGATCACGGTGCCAGCAAGATTCGCTTTGGTCACGACCACGGGTGTCAGAAGCACCGAGGGGACGTTGATCATTTTGTTGTTGGTCTTGCCATTGATCAATCCGGCGGGCACCTTGCTGTGGGTGGCCACGGCGACTGCGAGTTGTGCTGCCGCGCCGGCTTCGTCAGGTACGTATTTGAACACGGTCATCGACTGAAGGCCTTCGAGGATGAAGGTAAGGCCGCCGTTAGTCGCGTCCTGCCCGGTCACCGGGACTTTGCCGGCCAGACCGACCGCCTGCAATGCGCGGATTGCGCCGGAGGCAGTGCCGTCGTTAGCGGCGAGGACGGCATTGACCTTGTTGTGCAGCCGGGTCAGTGCTTGCTGGCTTTCCTCGAATGCGTTCTGCGGGCTCCAATCCGGTGTCATAACGGTGTAGGCGAGGTGCAGTTTGCCTGATTTGAACAGTGGGCCGAGCACCTCCATCGCGCCCCTGCGGAAATCGAAGGCGTTCGGGTCGGTCGGTGCGCCGTTGATCATCATCACCTGGCCACCGGGCTTGGTGTGGGCGGCGATATAATGACCCTGAAGCTGGCCGACCTTCACATTGTCGAACGACACGTAGTAATCGGGCTTCGAATCTTGGATCAGCCGGTCGTAGGAGATCACTTTGACGTGGTTACGCCCGGCGTAGTTGACGATCGCGGCACCCGCCTTGCCATCGACCGGATCCACCACCAAAACGTCTGCGCCGTTGGAAATGGCTGATTCAGCCTGGTTGAGCTGAGTGTCGGGGCTCGAGTTTGCGTTGCTGACGATCAGCTTGGCATTGGGATCGGCCGCCTTGGCCATTTTGATGAACCATGGACGATCGACCTGCTCGTAGCGTGGCGATGAATTCTCCGGCAGGAGGAATGCGATCGTGGTTTTTTTCGTGCTGATCTTGATCGGTTTGGGCTGACTGATCGCCTGCGCGTGAGCTGCTTGGACGCCAAACGCGGCAGTGGCAAGCGCGGACACAGCTAGAATGGTTCGGAACGCGATTTTCATGGTGTTTCCCCTTGGTTGACATCGAGGCGTGCGCCGCTTCCGCGATGCACCAAATTAATTTGACCCTTGTAGTAAATCGGTCGTTATCGTCAATCCGGATTGGTTGTCAAGCGATAAGGTAGGGTAACCAGGGAGCACGGTTACTGGCGTGTTTCGTCTACTTCGTGCAGTTCGCCCGATTCCACGCTCGTGATGGCTTGGCGCAGGATGCGGAGGATCGCCTCGTCCGGCAGCGAGGCGCTCAGCACATTGAGCGCGCCGCCGAGCAGGGCGGACGCGACAGCTATCGGCGGGAGCTTCTGCTCGATCATGTGCTTGACCAGACGGTCGATCATCGATCCGGCTTGCATGATTTGCTCCTCGGTCGCGAATTCATCCATCTGCGTCACGGCGGTTTCTCCTGTTGTCAGGGTGGTGGGGAATGACCTGAGGATCGATGGGTACGGCTTCAAGCCGCATAGTTGCTTCGAGCGATCTCACGCTGCAAGGGTGGTTTTGTGCGGCGTCACGCCGCGGTCGTTTGTTGCTACATGTCGTAGTGTGGGAGGTCTCAATGTGCGCCGTGGGGAGAGAATTCGCGTGCGGGAAGGCTTGTTGCCAGCGATACCTCAACCTGTTCGGCTTCGGACATCTCGGACTGTGCGGCCCACATTGCAGCATAGACGCCATCGGCCATGAGCAGGGCGGGATGGGTGCCGCGCTCCACGATCACACCGTCACGCAGGACCAGGATTTCATCGGCATCGATCACGGTAGACAGCCGGTGCGCGATCACTAACGTAGTGCGGTCGCGTGCAACCTGACGCAGCGCGGCGCCGATTTCTTGTTCGGTCGCGGTATCGAGCGCGCTGGTCGCTTCGTCGAGGATCAAGATGCGCGGGTTTTTCAGCATTGTCCGTGCGATGGCGACGCGCTGTTTCTCGCCGCCCGATAGCTTCAGCCCGCGTTCGCCGACGCGCGTTTCATAGCCCTGCGGCAGCGACATCACGAAATCATGGATCTGGGCGAATTTCGCGGCCTGCTCCACCTCGGCTTGGGTGGCGCCGGGCCGACCATAGGCGATGTTGTAGCGAATGGAATCGTTGAACAGAACGGTATCCTGCGGTACCACACCGATCGCGGCTCGCAGTGATTGCTGAGCGAGATCGCGAACATCGATGCCATCGACCAGCACTTCACCCTCGCTGACATCGTAGAAGCGGAAAAGCAGGCGCGAGATGGTCGATTTGCCCGACCCGGTCGGGCCAACCAGCGCGATCTTCTGTCCTGGCTCGGCCCGGAAAGAGACGCCGTGGAGGATTTCGCGGTCCTGGTTGTAGCCGAAGCGAACGTCACGGAACTCGACCGCGATCGCCTCACCCTGGGGGGCAATGGTCTTCGCGTCGGCCCGGTCGGTAATTTCCTGCGGGGTGCGGAGTAGGGAGAACATCTGTTCCATGTCGATCAGCCCCTGCTTGACCTCGCGATACACGACGCCAAGAAAATTCAGCGGCTGGTACAGCTGGATCAGATAGGTGTTGACCAGAACGAACTGACCGATGTTGAGCTTGCCGGCGACGATACCCCTCGCGGCCATCAGCATCATTACGGCGAGGCCGGTGGCGATAATGATCGCCTGACCGAGGTTCAGGGCGTTGAGCGAGACTTGGGATTTAACGGCGGCCGCTTCATAGGCTGCGAGGCTCTCGTCGAACCGGCGGGCCTCGTGCTGCTCGTTGCCGAAATACTTCACCGTCTCGAAATTTAGCAGACTATCGATCGCCTTGGTCTGGGCGGCGTTGTCGGTCTCGTTCATTTGGCGGCGGAACTTGATCCGCCACGCGGTAAAGGAAAAGGTGAACGCCATATAGCCGCCGACGGCCGCCAGAGTCACCGCGGCGTAGCGCCAATCGAACAGAGTCCAGAGAATCCCCATGGTGAGGAACAGCTCAAACAGGGTGGGGATTACGTTGAACGTGGTGAGGCGGAGGACGTTCTGGATGCCAGTAGTGCCTCGCAGGATCACCCGCGACAGGCCTCCGGTCTGGCGGTCGAGGTGATAACGCATCGAAAGCGAGTGAAGATGCTCGAATGTCTCCCGCCCGACCGAGCGTGCGGCGCGCTGCTGCACCGCGGCGAATAAAGCGTCACGTAATTCGTTGAAGCCAGCGGCGCCCATCCGTACCAGGCCATACGCCACGATCAGCGCCGCCGGGACGACTAGTGGGCCATTTTTCGGTGAAAGCGCGTTAACCGCGTGGGAGTAGATGATCGGTACGATCACGGTGGCGACCTTGGCGAGGATCAATGCCGCCGCCGCGAGAACGACGCGCACCCGCAGACTCCACTCGCCTTTGGGCCATAGATAGGGCATCAGGGATTTCACTGTGGTCCAGGAGCTATCGCTCTTGGCAATTTCGACTGTTCGGGCCATCACGTTGACATGGCATGGCACGGCGGGATTGCAAATGGGTGAACATAACGATCAGCTATCTGTTGCGGCATGTCTCGACATCATCGCGGGCTGCCGCAATGCGGTGCTGCCGGGCGATCGACTAACGCTCGCGATCGGCGGCGCCCCGGTCGGCTATGTCAGACCCGCCCTCGGGGCGGCGCTGGGGGGGTTCGCAACACGGACCGAAAACGGGTTGGTGATCGATCCGCGCGACGCCGTGCATTTTAACGAGGTCGCTCATGCGCTGGCACCCCAGTTCGGCTATCGTATTCGGGGTGAGGATTTCGACGTGCGCAGCCGCGTTGAGGGACCGGTGCTCGCCATCCTCGATCGTGGTGCCCTGCCGGCGTTCGGCGTGATCGGCCTCGGGGTTCACATGAACGGCTATTGCCGCCGCCGGGACGGGATTTACCTCTGGATCGCACGGCGTAGCGCAAGCAAGAAGCTTGACCCGGGCACCTATGACAATCTGGTGGGCGGCGGTATCTCGGCCGGCATGACGCCGTTTGAAACCCTGGTCAAGGAAGCCGCCGAGGAGGCCGCGATGCCGGCGACGATCATCGCTGAGGCACGGGAGGTTTCGCGCATCGCCTATTCGATGGAGCGATCAGAGGGTCTGCGTCGGGATGTTTTAGTGTGCTACGATCTCGAGGTTCCCGATGATTTCGAGCCTCAGCCGGTGGATGGCGAGGTGGAGAGTTTTCAGCTCGTGCCACTGGCCGCGGTTCCCGCGCTAGTCGCCCGGAAGGGGGCGGTGAAATTCAACGTCAATTTGGTTCTGATCGATTTTCTGCTACGCCACCACGCAATCGCCGACCCCGATGGGGTGATCAAGAGCGCGCTCGCCGCCTTTCACGCAGGGTGATCAGCCGCGCCTCATCCAGGCTTGGCACCAGCCCGCGGCACTGATCGGCCCCGCGACCAGGTGGCAATGGCTCACTGTGCTGCCCGGACCAGGTAGCTTGAACCAAACGCAAGCACCACACACTTGACCATTCCACGGAATGTCGCGATAGCCGACCGCGGCTTTTGACAGGGACGGAACCATCCCACTAAGGGATGTGGAGCGGGCGGCCGCCTCTGTAGTGGCGGCAAAGGCCGCGACCGCGACGTGTCCGCCGCCACTGATGAGGGTTCGCCGCCGGATTGGATGGGTCATGCCGGTCTCCTCAGTAATTTGCGGTTGTGAGAGCGATGTGTTCGTCGAGCACATGGCCACCGCCGAGACTGCCGGTGAGGTCGAGTCCGATCACGCGGTTGCTTCGGATCACCTGATTTACGTGTAACGAAACGGGCGTCACCTTGCCATTGATCGTGGCGCGACCGATGAATGCGTTGCCCTGGTCGGCGCAGGCACCGCCGAGCAGCACCGGATTGATGCCGTATTCGGAGGAGAAATCGGCGGTCATCCGGCAGTCAGTCCGGTTGCCGTTGACCCAGACCCTTCCAGCGATGTCGTTGAACACGCGGGTCTTGCCGTCGTCGGTCATGCTGGCGGTCGTGCTGCCAGTGTTGAGATCGACCTCCATCGTCGCAACTGGGCGCAACGCGGCCACTATGTTCGCTGTTGCATCCGCAGTACCGCGATTGCCCCAGGCGGTGCGGATATAGTTTGCAATTGCGGCGATCTGGGAATCACTTAGCGTGGCGCCGAACATCGGCATCGCAGTCTGGTTTTTGTGCCAGGGCTCGAAACCATTGAGCATCATCGCAATCGCATCGTCGGGCGGGCCGTTCCAGACCGCCTGATTGAGCGCGAGATTAGGAATATTGCCGGGGACGCCCGCGCCGGATTTGAGATGGCAGCGGGCGCATTCATCATTGTAGAGCGTCTTGCCCGCCACGATCGAACCGGATCCAACCGCCGGGGGTATATGACTTCGCAACGGCCTGACCGTGCGCAGATAATCGACGATGTCCTGCACGTCCCGCCGCGGCATCCGACTCAGACTGTCATCAACAACAGTCTTCATCTTGCCGAACGGCGCGCCTTGTTTCATGTCTCCATCGTCATGCAAATAGGTGAGAATTGCCTTATCGCTCCAGGCACCTAGCCCGTCAGCCCGGGAGTCGGTGATGTTCGGCGCGTACCATGACTGATCGGTGATATGCCCGCCCGCCAGATAGCGGGCATGGATCGTGGCCATCGCGATGTTGCGAGGCGTATGGCATGCATCGCAATGCTCTAGCGCCTGCACCAGATAGGCACCGTGACGGACGTTCTGATCCCATCCTTTGTGGTAACGCATCGGATGCGGGTGGAAAAACAGCATGCGCCACGCCAGCATTCCCGCCCGCAGGTCGGTTGGGAAAAACATCGTGTCGGGCCGATTTTCGATCCTTACCGGAGCCAGACTGTCAAGATAGGCCTTGATCGCCATCACATCGGAGTAGGATAGCTTTGAGTAGGCAGTGTAGGGCATCACCGGATATTCGTATTTCGGGAACACCACCAGCGAGCGGCCGGGATCGATGCCGTCATGCACGGCGTCGTAGAACTGCCGGTCGGTCCACGTGCCGATGCCGTCGCGTCGACTCGGCGTGATATTGGTCGAGAACACCGTTCCGAACGGTGTGCCGACGGCGCGGCCACCCGCGAATTCAGGCTCGCCCGCGACGCTGTGGCAGGGCATGCAATCGCCGGCGACAGTAAGAAACATCCCTCGCCGCACCAGCGCCGCCTGTTTCGGATTGGAGGGTAGGTGCGCCGGCGCGGCGATGGTCCAGCCGGCTGATCCGGGACGCGGGGTGGCGGCGATCGTGGTATCGACCGCAGGCCAGCGCGTCACTCCACCCAAAGACGCGGGATGGGCGGCATCGGCACCATCAGCTAGGCCGATTCCGAGTGCGCCGAGACCACCCGCGATCAACACTGCTATTGAAATAAGCAGTATTTTCATTAATTTCTTGTCATTTAATTCGGACATGGATCACCTCATGATCCTACAAAAGCGGGTCCGCGTGATTTTCAACCGCGCGTACCCGATCACATCCGAAAAGACAGTGATCATGACTGAATCGTGATCACAAAACAGTCGCTCTGCTTCGACAAAGAACACGCGTCGACCTGATCGGCGAGGATTTCGCTTATCTGACCGAGCGCGGATGCGGCTCTAAATGGAGGCTAATCCCTGATTCAAGGATTTCGTCTCAGATCCTAAGCGGGGAGACCGCTGTTAGGTGAACGCGGCTTGATCCCGAAATAATCCATGTAAGGCGCGAAATCCGGGCGTAGACGTTCGGGGTTGATACCGAAGTCGGACAATTGGTACCGATTGCGTCCATAGCCGCCCTGGGGCGCGGCGGCGAGATGAGTCCGCATGCCCGCCTCGGCAACCGATGAGAGGGTTTCACCGAAATGATGATAGATGCGGTGCACCGCAGTGATCGGATCGCCGGTGAGTTCCTCATATTGCATGTTGAGTAACCGGTGAGGCGGCACGGTGCCGCTGCGATCGAATTCAACCAGAAGTCGCGCGCCCTCGATCCAGCGTTCGGTCACTTGCCGACCGATTTCCGCCGCGTCGATATCGCGCAGGAACGGTTTTCGCAGCACCTCGGTCATATGAGCGACAGAGGCGAAGACATGGACGGGATCACGGTGCACCACGACGAAACGAGCATCAGGATAGGTCGCTAGAATGCCTGGGATCGAAAAAGTGTGATCTGGACATTTCAGCGCCCAGAATTTGGCACCGACTCCATGCTGCAAAGCCTGAAGATAGCGTTTGTGGAAGGCAAACGCCGCGGCGTGGCCGAAATCGTCGAGCCATTTCGTATAGGACGGTACGCGGAACGTCGTATCGAATCGCAGTGATTGAAAAACATGCGCCGTGATTTCACTACATTCCTGCGGACTATCAGCATCGATCGGGTGGATCGCGGGAAAATCCGGTGCCATTCCGGCAAAAATGGCCAGTTGCCGATCGGTCTTGCGGGCGGCGAGGCTGCGCGTCTTGTCAAAATCACGCGGACGGACAGCCGGATATAGGGTTTGCCATACGCGCGGCACCAGCACATCTGGATCGTAGCCGAGCAGACTGTGCAGGAAACTAGTGCCCGAACGGGGAAGCCCCATGATGAAGAGCGGTGCCGTGACCGGCGCCACGCCGATAGCGGGTGTCTGCTCGTGCATCCGCTCAATCATCGCGGCGTTGCGGGCAAGACGCGTCAGATCGTAGCGCACCGACACCCGACCAAATAATGACAGACGAGTTTCGCACGCCATTGAACTGGTCAGTCGCGCCAAACCTTCCCGGGCTGAACCAGTAAGCGTGACACCGGCCGAGCGCTCGATCGCCGCCGCATCCACGGCCGGCCAGCGGCGCGGCACGACTGCTTCGACGGCGCCAAAACCGACGGACAACGCCCGGAACGACAAGCTCTTCCGCCGTCCCGGTTCGGGAATCGGCGGCACCGGCGGCAATGCGGTCATGTCAGTGTCGCTCGATCAACTCGATCTTGTAACCGTTCGGATCCTCGACAAAGGCGATCACCGTGGTGCCGAATTTCACCGGACCGGGTTCGCGCACAATTTTGGCTCCTGCGGCGCGCAGCTTTTCAACCGTCGCCTTGATGTCGGACACGCCGAGCGCCAAGTGCCCAAAGGCGGCGCCCTGATCATAATGATCAATACCGTAATTGTAGGTCAGTTCGAGCACTGTGTGATCACGCTCGCCCCCATACCCCACGAAGGCCAGCGTGTATTTGCCATCTGGCACGTCGGTCCGGCGCAACTCCCTCATGCCCAGCAATTTGGTGTAGAAGTTGATGCTCTCCTCCAGATCGTTCACCCGGATCATGGTGTGCAGATATTGAAATTCGCCGCTCATTCTGGTTTCCTTTTCCAACGATTAAGGCCAAACTTTCAGATCTATGCGGGGTCAATTCCGAGCAGGAATAAACCCGCCATATCGGCTGACGCAACCATCGCCGCACGCTCGATCAAGATGGCTCCCAGCGCTTCGAATGCGACACCGCGTAACCCAGCCTCGCGCGCGTGCTCGACCGTATCCGGCCCCAGGGTGGGTAGATCCGCCCTTCGATCCTGCCCCGGCTTCACCAACTTGACCAGTACTCCGCCCGGCCCCGGCCGCGCTAAGCTCGCCGCACGGCGCATCATCGCATCTGTACCTTCGACCGCCTCGACGGCCAGAACAATGCCCTGCTGCACCACGCAGGCCTGACCGACATCCGCCACCCCCAACGCCCGCAATACCTCAGCACCGCGCGTAATATCAGACAGCGCCGCCGCATCCGGTCCAACCCGCGTGAGCAACCCCCTCGGCGCCAGAACCTCCGCCATCACCTCATGGGCGCCGAGCACCTGAAACCCCTCCTCGCCCAGAACCCGCACGATCGCGGCCAGAAACCCGTCATCCCCCGCAAACGCCGCCCGCCCGACCCTGGCGAGCATCCGCGCCCCCACCGCATCCGGTCGCAAATCCAGCAACGACGGCCGCTTCACCGGTCCCGCCAACACCAGATCCACACACCCCGCCCGCCGCAACGCCGCCACCGCCGCCCCCACCGCGCCCAACCGCACTACCTCATGCGGAAACGCACCAATCACTCCCGCATCCGCATACCCCTCCAACGCCACCACAAACACCCCACGCCCCGCCGCCCGCGCGGCAAGCGCGACCTGACCCGGCAACGGACCACCGCCGGCAATGATGCCGAGGGTCATGGGAGTGCGGTGGACGAGGAAGAAGGCGAGGGGCTCTGCCCCTCGACCCCGCCAAAGGCGGAGCCTTTGGAATCCACTAGTTTCAGGCGGGAGGAGGGCTGTCCAGGCCAGATCGATGGAACCACCGAGGCAGCGCCCTCCTCCCGCCTGAAACTAAAGGGTTCTAAGGGCTGAGCCCTTAGCGGGGGTCCAGGGGGCAGCGCCCCTTGGCCTTTCTGTCTCACCCGCCGCACCCCCGTCACCCCTCGGTATCGTCGGCGGCGGTGGTTGTGGTGCGGATCAGGCCGCGTTTGCCGGGGTGGGCGGCGAAGGCGAGGATTTCGGTGGTGTAGGGGTCGTGGGTTTGGGCCTGCAGGGTGGTGAGGCGGTCGTGGAACGGGTGGGTGCAGTCGCGGAACAGGGCGTTGAAGGTGGCGCGCATGTGGTGGATGGTGGCGTGATCGATATTGCGGCGGCGCAGGCCGATGATGTTGAGCCCAGCGAGGCGGGCGCGGTTGCCGATGATCATGCCGAAGGGGATCACGTCCGCTTCCACGCCGGACATGCCGCCGATCATGGCACCCCGGCCGATGCGGACGAACTGGTGGACGGCGGCAGCGCCTCCGATGATGGCCCCGTCGCCGATTTCGACGTGGCCGCCCATGACGACGTTATTGACGATGATGACGCCGTTGCCGATCTGGCAGTCGTGAGCGACGTGACCGGCGGTCATAATTAGGCAGTCGTCGCCGACGCGGGTGATGCCGCCGCCGGGTTTGGTGCCGCGGTTGATCGTGGCGTGTTCGCGGATGGTGCAGCGCGCGCCGATGATGGTTTCGGTATCTTCGCCCCGGTATTTCAGGTCCTGGGGTGCCATGCCGATGGTGGCGAAGGGGAACACTTTTGTGCCGGCGCCGATCGTGGTGTGACCGTCAATGATGACGTGGGAGACGAGATCGACCCCGTCGTCAAGGACGGCGCTGGGGCCGACCGAGCAGAACGGGCCGATATGGACCCGAGCGCCGAGTTGCGCGCTTGGGTCGACGACCGCTGTGGGGTGGATCATCGTTCGCCCGCTTTTTGGTCCATGATCATGGCGGCGTAGGTGGCCTCGGCGACGGCGACGCCGTCGACCCGGGCGATCGCATGGAATTTCCAAACATTGCCGCGGTTACGTTCCTTAACGACATGGATGCGCAAGCAGTCGCCGGGCACCACGGGGCGGCGGAATTTCGCGCCTTCGACCGACATGAAATAGACGACTTTTCCGGCTTCTTCGGGGCCGAGGGTTTCGACCACGAGGACAGCGGCGGTCTGGGCCATGCTCTCGATGATCAACACGCCAGGCATCACCGGATGGCCGGGGAAGTGGCCGGCGAAGAAGTTTTCGTTGACCGAGACATTCTTGACACCGACGGCGGAGACGTTCTCGATCAGCTCGACCACGCGGTCGATCAGGAGGAACGGGTAGCGATGCGGGATCGCGTGCATGATCCCCGCGATCTCGATGGTGCGACCGGTCGCGGCCGACGCGCTGCTGTCTGATTTGGTGCCGTCCATCGGGGTTCCTGTGATTGGCTTAGTCGCCGGGGTTCTGATCCGACTTCGGCTCAGAATGCCGCATTCTGTCGCGCCGCGCAAAGCGGCGAATCGCGGCGACTTCACGGAAGAACGATTTTGCTGGTTGTGCAGGACTGCCGAGCATCTCGGCACCGGCCGGGATATCGGCCATGACGCCGGCTTGTGGCCCAATGCGTGCCCCTTTGCCGATGATCAGATGGCCGGAGAATCCGGCTTGGCCAGCGACTACGACGAAATCCTCAAGGATCGTCGAACCGGAAATGCCGACCTGAGCGACGAGGATGCAAGAGCGACCGATTTTAACGTTGTGGGCAATCTGCACCTGATTATCGATCCTTGTGCCGGCGCCGATGATGGTGTCCTGCGCGGAGCCGCGGTCGACCGTGGTGTTGGCACCGATATCGACGTCGTCATGGATTAGAACACGCCCAAGTTGTGTCACGCTGACGAAGCCGGTGGACGATGGCGCAAAGCCAAAACCATCCTGGCCGATCCGCACACCGGGATGCAAGGTAACCCGAGCGCCGATGATGGCATAACCCACCGAAACATGGCCGGCGATGCGGCAATCGGCGCCTATGATAACGCCGGCGCCGATGATACTGTGCGGACCGACCACGCTGCGTGGACCGATTTTGGCACACGGCCCGATGACAGTGTAAGGGCCGATTTCAGCCGTCGGGTCGATGTTGGCCGTCGCATCGATGATGGCGGTGGGGTGGGTACCAGGGTCGGCTGGTGGCAGCGGGTGAAACAACCCGCCGACCTTGGCCCAGGCAAGATAGGGTTGGGCGACCGGTAGAGCGATGCTGTGCGGATTGAGTCGATCCGCGAGATCGGGAAGCAAAATGACGGCGCCGGCCCGGGTTTCGGCCAGCATGCCGAGATACTTGCGATTGTCGAGAAAGCTGACTTCATCCGGCCCAGCACTTTGCAGTGGCGCGATGCCACGAAACCGACGGCCGGGGCTGATTGCCGGCACCGGGGCGTCGATCGTGGCAGCGATATCCGCCAAGGTGAACGGGCCGGCGCGTCGGAAAAACCGCGGGTCGCCCGGCAGGCCGGCGCCGGCCGTCTCAGTCATGGTCCAGCCTTATTTTTGGGTCGGTGCGCCAGCCATCTTCGGCACGACGGCAGGCGGCACGGCAACGGAGGGCAGAATTTTATTCAGGTGCTCCGCCACTTCCTTGGAAATATCAAATCCATTGACATTCAGCGCCACCTGCGAGCGATGGAGCACAAGGTTCATGCCGTGAGCCTGAGCGACTTGGCGGATGACGGCAATCAGGGTGGCTTCAATTTTACCGAGCGCCGCGCGGGCGGACACTTCAATGGCGAGGTTGCGATTATGGAAATCAACCTGGGCCTCTTCGATTTCCCGCTGCAACGCTTGTTCCTTAGTCGCTAGAGCGGCTTTGGGGAGCTTTGCCTTTTCGCTAGTGATCACTTTCTGCTCAGCTTCCCATTTCTGCTGGTCGGCCTGGGCTGCGGCGGCGAGTTTCTGGCGGCGAGCTTCGATAATTTTCTCGACACCCTGGGCTGCGGTGGATTGCTGCATCACTTCTGGCACTGAGAGCACACCCATCACGGCGGCAGGCGGTGCATTTTCCTTAGGAAGAGCCGGAAGTTGCGGGATTGGCGGGAGTTTTTGCGGCGGTATGGCTTCGGTACCGGGTTGACCGCCACCTTGCGGCATACCTTGCTGCTGCTGGATCGGTACTTCGGTCGCACGTGGCGGTGCCGGATGGCTAGTTGCCGATGCTTTCGGGTGCGGGATGAAATACCCTGGCCCGCTGCCACTCTGGGCATGGCCAATGCCAAGCCCCAGAACGATCGCAGGCAGGACCAAACCAAAGCGAAGCGAAGAAACTCGTGTCACGTGATTAGAACCTCGTACCGAATGAAACGCGGAATTGCTCGATCTGATCGTATTTATACTTTTTGATCGGCTGTGCGAACGACAGATCGATTAGGCCGAACGGAGTATTCCAGGCGACGCCGACGCCGGCGGAAATCCGGGGTGCGGGATTGTCATACAATCCCAGTTTGGTGCCGTTCACCGTGATTGCGCTGACCCCGGACAGACTGCCAATGTCAGTGAACGCAAACCCCGACACACCGAGGTCAGGTGAAACGGGCAGCGGGAAATGCAGCACGGTATCCTGAGTCCAGATGAACTTGCCGCCCAGGCTGTCACCATACAGCGTATCATGCGGCCCAGCACCACCAGTCTGAAAGCCGAGCAGGCTATCGCCACCCAGGAAGAAGCGATCGGCGATCAGCGAGTGATACCCTTCGATATCGACGAGGTCGCCGACATGGCCATCAAATTCCAACACCCAGGCCTTGCTGCCAAAATACCGCTCAAGTGGGATGTAATACGCGCCGCGCGCCTGCAAGCGGATATATTTGGCCGTGCCGCCGAGGCCGGCCAAATCTGTGGAAAGGCTCAGCAGGCCACCCGATGTAGGGTCTAGTCGATCGTTGCGATAATCGAAGGTCAGGCTGGTGCCGAGTTGCGACAAACTCGAAGAACCAGCTTCGTTGAGAATGTAGAGGCTTGCACCGGTCGCGATATTATAGATGTCGCGGGTACTGATCGTGTAGGTGAAGGCTTGGCTAACGTGCTGATTGTAGCGAAACCCGAGTCTGATATCGCCGCCGATCGAGCGTTCACTGAACACGTAGGAAGTCGTGTTAGCCGTGTCCGTTCGGAACAGGTCAAACCCGGCAATTAGGTTGCGCCCAAGGAAATATGGGTTGGTGACGCCGAGGTTGAACTGCGTACCCTTTTGCGCGAGCAGCGCGCTGATCGACGCATTGATCCCGGTGCCTACGAAGTTGTTCTCGCTGACGCCGACGTTGACCAGCGCCCCCAGATCGGTCGAGTACCCGCCACCGAGCGAGAATTGGCCGTTCGCCTGTTCGGCAAGCGCCACATCGAGATTAACCTCATCGGGCTGATCGGTCGGGACCGGCTTAATGGAAATATCCTTTTTCTTGAAAAACCCAAGATTTTCAAGGTTATCCTTGGATTCCTTGACCGCTTCTTCGTTGTAGGCATCACCAGGCGCCAACTCGATTTCGCGCCGAATCACACTGTCTTCGGTGTAGGTATTACCACTGATCGAAACGTTTTTAACGTAGACCCGCGGCCCTTCAATCACCCGGAAAGTCAGCGCAATGGTGTGTGTCTTTTTATTCTCCTTCACATCCGGCTCGACTTGCGCGAACGCATAGCCCTTATTCTGCACGTAATCTGAAATCGCCTTATCTGTAGTCTGCAGCGCGTCACCGTCGAAAATATCGCCTTTTTCGATCGGAACCAGCGAGCGCAAATCCTTGCCCGGCAGATTGTGCAACGCTGATACTACTGCGACTGAGCCGATCCGATAGCGTGGACCCTCGTCGATCACGAAGGTCAGATAGAACGACTTGCGATCCGGCGCCAACTGGGCGGTCGCACTGGTGATTTTAAAATCGGCGTAGCCGTGGTGATAATAAAACCGGCTGAGCAACGACTCATCGTACTTGACCCTCTCCGAATCATACTGATCGGAGTCGGAGAGAAACCGATACCATGCATCCTGGCGCGACGAGATAACTTCGCGCAACTTGGATTGGCTATAATGGTGGTTGCCGATGAAATTGATCCGACTGATCAGGGTTTCCGAACCGTCGTGGCAGTTGAACACCACATTGACCCGGTTTTCTGGCAGTTTAACAATTTCGGGCACTACGGTCGCGCTGTAGTGGCCGCGCTTGGCGTAGAGAGCAAGAATCGCCTTGGTCGCACTTGCGGCCTCGCCCGGCGTGAATACCGATCCGGGCTTCAGCGCGATCGCGGCCCGCATGTCCTTGTCCTTGACCACGGAATTGCCCTGAAAAAATACCTGATTGACGATCGGGTTTTCCTTGACCTTGACCATCAGATCATCGCCCTGACGGGTTATCGACACTGTCTTGAACAGTCCAGTCGCGTAGAGCGTTTTCAGGCTTAGACCCATCCGCCGTGCGCTGAACTCATCGCCAGGCCGCAACAGGATATAGGAGCGGATCGTGCTCGCATCGATCCGCTGATTGCCCGATACCTCGACCGCGGCAATCCGGGTACCAGCTTGTACCCGCGCCGCAGCCGGGGGTGTCGCCGCAACGGCGGATTGTGTGGCGGGCGCCAGAAAACTTGGCACCAGACACGCCGACGTCATCAAAGCCAACCGCAGTCGCCGCAAGGATACTCTCCTAAACGAACCCAGATCATGGAACCCGAACGCGGGGGTAACCCCCACGTCGCACCGAGATGCGGCCTAGCCGCTACCGCCACGAACCGCAAGGGCATTGCTCGGCGGCAACGGCACAAAGTTGGACTTGCCGCTGGGCACCGCGCAAGCGCGGACAGGCACGTTTAGCGCACACCCCCGATTCACCCATGATTTGTGGCGCCCGTTGCGAACGGTTGCCCCAAATGACACCACGCGATCGGCGCTGGCACAGCCCGAGGCAAACACGCTGTCGACCCTCGGCGCGATCATCGCGCTTCGCCGCCCCCATGAGCGCGTCGATCAGTCGACTGCCACGGTGACATAATGATACCAGCCAACGCACGTAGCCGCTTCCCTGCTGGCGGGAAAGCCGATATCCAACCTGTGCGTTAGCCGGTTTCCAGCAGTAGTTGGTGATCCCACCGGACTGATCGGCGACGCACCATCCCGGACGCATCGTCGGGCGTTCGGTCAATCGTTCAACCAGAGGTGCTGCATGATATCAACTATGATAGAACATCGGCCTGGCAAGGTTCATCGGGTGATGGGGTCGGGCGGCGTCGGTCTGCACGTGCGCGAATGGGGACCGGAGCATGCGCAACCGATCCTGTTCATCCATGGCTGGTCGGCGTGCTATTTGTCGTGGCATAATCAGTTTGATAGCGCGTTGCGCGAGCGGTTCCGCATCGTGTGTTTAGACCTGCGCGGCCATGGTTTTTCTGACAAGCCGATCGACCCCGAGATGTACCAGACCGGTGCGCACTGGGCCGACGACATTGCAGCGGTGATGATCGCGCTCAGTCTGAGGAAGCCGCTTCTGGTGGGCTGGAGTTATGGTGGATTCGTGATTTCGGACTATCTGGTGCGACACGGCACCAAGAATGTCGGTGCCGTCAATTTCGTCGGGGCGGCGGTGATTTCATCCAATCCACCCCGCCACATCGGCACGCAATTTATAGATGGCGCCTTAATGGCGGCCAGCGACGACCCGGCGATCATGATTGAAGGTGTGCGTCATGTGGTGCACGCGACCACCCACAAACCGCTGCCGGCGGCTGACATCGAACGCGCGATGGTGGTGCTCGGACTGACGCCACCGGCGGTGCGGGCATTCCTGTTGATGCGGACGCTGGATTTTACCGAGACGCTGAAAAAACTCGACCGACCTTGCCTGGTCACGCAGGGGCATGATGATGGCATCGTACTGCCGTCGATGGCCGATCACATCATCGCTCATGTTCCGCACGGACGCGCTTCGGGTTACGCGAATTGTGGCCATGCACCACATCAGGAGCACCCTGGCCGCTTCAATGAGGAAGTCGCTGCTCTTGCTGCTGCGATATGACCGATCGCCCCGCGCTTCCCCTCGCATTGTCAACACGTCAGCAGAATCGGGCGAGGCGCACAGCGGTATGACCCCGGCCGGTGCGATGGCTGGGCATCACCAGTAGGCAATCATCATGCGGGGTGCGGATCTCGGCGGAGCCATCATGCGCCAGCAAGGTGTGGCGTGACGGGATCACCTCACCGCCACGAAACGGCCGCACGAAGGCGAAGCGTCCTGTGGTGGCGGTGACCACCCGCGTCACTTCCGCGAAACGGGGTGGTGGGAGCCGCGCTGTTGTCGGCGCAATCATGCCGGCATGGACCAGCAGCGCCTCGATCGTCGCACTCATCTGGGTCACGGTCGGTGCCTCCCAGTGCTGCCCCGCCTCGACCAGGATCGAAGCGGCGTCGCCCTGTTCGGCGGTGAACCGCGGATAATCGATTAACCGCCGTCCGCCGACATGGCCGCTATCGGCCACCACTAGCCCTGGTGTGCCGAGGCGAAGTGCCAGCGCCTTGCCTCGTGCGCCCTGACCGCACAACACCAACGGATCGGACGGCCACAGCATCGAATGCAGATCAAGCACCCAATCGGCGCTGTCGATTACGGCACGCAACGCCCGCGCCCGCGCCAGCTCGCGGGAATCGCGCGGACCCTCGAGTGTGGCGACGTCCCATACCCGGTTCATGTCTTCATCGAGGAAACGCGAGGCGATCGGGTTTTCAGGGTCGAATTTCGCATAGGCCTCAAGATTGGCGAAACCGAGTGTCAACCTGCCGCGAGCAGGTCGGATACCGGCGCGCAGCAGCGCATCGATCGCGATGGCACCAGCGATCTCGTTACCGTGGATCAGCCCGATGATCAGCACATGCGGACCCGACCGTGTCGCGGCGAAACTCGTGAAACCGGGTACGCCGGTGTTGCCGTCCAACCAAGGCGTCAGATCCGGTGGTTGCAGTGCAACGTCAAAATGAGGCAGATCGTTGACATCGGACATTTGCGGTGCGGGCGCCATCGCGTCCATCATGACGTGTCGCCATCGCGCCGGCTCGAACGATCGGACAAAGGTTTTTCCCGCACCATGGTAGTACTCTAACCCGAGATGGAAATGCTGCAACTACCCGCATTGTGCGACTTGGCCATCGAGGCTGTGCTCAACGATGGCTGAGCGACTTGGACTCGCCCATCGGGTGTGGCGTAAGGTTCCTGCCGGCCCACGCCGTGCCGCACTGCACGCCCTCGCCACTGCCGTGGCACCGCACGTCGACCCAAACCCGCCATCGAGCAGCCAAGGCGTTGTGATAGCAGGTGAAATGGCACGCATCTCCGGCCTAGGCGAGGCGGTGCGACTTCTGCATGATGGGCTGAAACCCCTGGTCCGCACTCTCGATTCGGTCGAACTCGGCGTGCTGCGACGCCCCGATCCCGCACGACTCGCAGGCCATGGCGCCATGATCCTGCATGTCAACGCGCCGTCGATCCCGCTAATGCTGGCACGGGCACCACGCGATTTTCTGCGCGGCCGACGGGTCATCGGGATGTGGAACTGGGAGTTGGAGCGGTTACCGGCGTCCTGGCACGGCGGCAAGCGTTATGTTCATGACATTTGGGTTCCCTCGGCCTTCACCAAAACCGCGATCGAAGCAATCTACCCTGGCATGGTTAGGCTGGTGCCCTATCCGCTGGCCGCGCTCGATCTGCCGCCGGCGTTGCCGCGGCGCGAACGGTTCGATCTGCCTGCGGAAGCGGTGGTGAGTGTCGTGATCGCCAATCTCGGAGCGAGTTTCGCGCGCAAGAACCCGCTGGGCGCGATCGCCGCCCACCGCGCCGCCTTCGGCAACCGGGCGGACCGAATCCTGGTGATCAAACTGACGGGCGGGGCGGCGTTTCCAACCGACATGGCGCTGCTGCGTGGAGCAGTCGGCGGAGTCGGCAACATCCGTGTGATCGATGAGACTTGGAGTGGTGAAATGTTACGCGCTTTGCTCGCCAGCAGCGACATCTTAGTCAGTCTACACCGTGCGGAGGGGTTCGGCCTAGTGCCGGCCGAAGCGATGCTGCGCGGCATCGCCACCATCGCCACCGGTTGGTCGGGCAATCTGGAGTTCATGGATAGCACGAGCGCTGCCCTGGTCGATTATCGGCTGACTCCGGTGGCCGATCCGCGCGGCATCTACAATCGAGGCGTCACGGTCTGGGCCGAGCCGAATATCGATCATGCTGCCGCGCTTTTACACGATCTGGCCGAAAATCCGGCGCGACGCCACGCCCTCGCCGCTGCCGGGCAAACGTTCGCGCGGGCCGCGCTCGGCGCAGCACCGCTGGCGGCGGCGCTCGCAGCACTTGGCATCAGTTGACGAAACCGGGAGGCGGACCCAAAACGCCGCCATGGCCGCACCGATAAGTTTCAGCGCCGATCGCGCCTCCATCACTCCCGACATCTCGCGACCCGACTCCACGGAAACGGTCACCGCACGAATTTTGTGCACCGATCTTGCCGGGTTGCGCAACCAGGCCCTAGGCCTCGCCGAAGCCGCCGGCTTTGCCGCCGACAGCCGGGTGATTATACCGAAATCGCCTTGGAACCGGTTATCGCCGATGCTATGGCCGAACGTGGTCTGCGCGATCGAACCCGCGGCGCTGGCTCCGCCCGACGGGGACGTGCTGATCGGAGCCGGTGGTGCCGCGGCGCGGCTAGTCGCGGCTCTGCGCCGCCCCGATTTGCCGGCGGTCATCATTCAGCATCCACGCATGGACCCCGGCCGGTTCGATGCCATTGTGGCGGCGAAACATGACGCCATAACCGGGCCGAACGTGATCGTCGCGCGCACCGCGATGCATCGAGTCTGCACTGACCGTCTCGCCGAGGCAAGAGCGATCTGGACGCCGGTGTTTGCACATCTGCCGCGCCCGCTTGTCGCTGTGCTAATCGGCGGTTCGAACGGTCGCTATCGTCTCGATACTGCCGCCGCCCGCCACCTTGCAACCCAGTTGGCCGTGATGATGGATACCGATAAGGTCGGGCTGATGCTTACCCCTTCCCGCCGGACCGACACCGCCGCCCGCGCCGCCCTGCATGATGCGCTGGCCCCGCGCGGAGCCCATGTGTGGGACATGACCGGCGAGAACCCGTATTTCGGCATGCTTGCCCTGGCCGACGCCATCGTGGTGACGGCGGATTCGGTCTCGATGGTGTCCGAGGCGGTGGCGACCGACGCCCCGGTGATGCTGGCCCGGCTCCCCGGGAAATCGAGCCGGATCGGCGAATTCATGAATGATATGGTCAGCATCGGTCGCGCGAGGGATTTCACCGGACGGCTCGATCTCTGGCCGACCACGCCGCTCAACGACACGCCGATGGCCGCCGCCGCGCTGCGCCGGCTGCTGGGATACTGAGCCGATGCTCGAGATCGATACGTTCGACAATGTCCGTGGTGGCAATACGGTCTACAAGGCGCTTTCACACCCGCTCGCGGCGGCGCGATTAAACGATTTGGTGGCCGATCTGCGCGCCGCCGGGCCCGTCGCGGTGTATGATCCGGAGCGGATTTTCGTCCCATTGCGGGCGCTGGCGCCGGATTTTCCGGTCGCTGCGATCTATGTACATGACACCCTCGCGCTGGGAGAGACGCGCGCCGGTTTCATCGCGCGGCCGTTGAGCGATCTGCCCGCCAGCACCGCGAAAACCCTGCTGATCGCCGTGTTCGACGCCGATCGCCTCGCCGCGCGGATCGGCGGGCTCGTCGCACCAGGCATGACAATCCAGACCCTCGATTCCGTTCGACTGCCGGAAACGCTTCTGACCAACCCGCGCCGCTACCTCGATCCACTTAATTTTGCCACCAATTTTGTATTCTTCCGTGACGACGATGCGATGGCAACACGCCTGACTACAGCGAACTACTGGCATGGATACGGCGCGCGCGCGGTACGGCTGTGGTGCCGATTGTTTGACGACACCGGCGAAGTGTTGGCGACGTTCAACCACGCAGTCCCGGACCAGCCGGGCAGCATCTCCATCGCTAGTGGCGATGTGCGGCGCGCGCATAATCTAGGGCCATTCACCGGCCAGTTGTTCATCCATGCGATCGGCGTGGCCGGGCACGATGTGGTGAAATACGCCCTCGATACCTACGCGACCGATGGCGGCGGCAGCCTGTCCTGTACACATGACGCCAACGCCTGGCCGGCCGAACGATACGCTGGCCTACCGGCGCCGCGCGCAGATGAACGGGTCGTCTTGTGGCTGCAGAACAGTCACGCGGTGCCAATACCCGCCGGCGCGATCAGCCTCGACCGGATGGGCGCGGAAGCGCCGGTGATGCTCAATGCCATGATCCCCCCCTTTGCGACACTCGCAATCGACGTCGCGACCCTGCTGCCCGACACGCATTGGCCCGATCAAATCGAGCTCCGCGCCGGTCGCCACGTGGTGCGACCGCGCTATGAGGTCACGCGACATGGTCGGACCCGGATTGCCCATGTCAACGTCGAGCGCGCCGATCTCCGCCCTGACCCGGGCCTGAAAACCCTGTCGCCATTACTCGGCCGGGGGTTCCTGTTGCCGTTCCCGATCCTGAACCGTGCCGAATTCACCACCATCGCCCTGCCCACACCAATGGCACAGACCCAGACGACGATGCCGATCCGGCTCGATGTCTTCGCGCCTGATGGCTCACCAATCGCGCAACGTACCTACGGTGCGCTGCCGCGTAACCATGCACTCGCGATCGACCTTGATGACCTACTGTCGCCCGATGCCCTGCCGGATGGCGGCCATGGCGAATTGGTCTATGATTTCAGTGCCGGCGGCGAGGCCGATGGCTGGCTTCATGGTCTGTTTCGTTACGAACGCCGCGATGGTGCCCATGCCGCCGAAACCAGTTTCGGTGCTCATATCTTCAACACGATCATGACTTGGAAGGGCGAACCGCAATCCTACGCCGGACCGCCGCCTGGACTCTCGACGCGGCTGTTCCTTGATCTCGGCACCGCGACGGTACCGAGTTTCTGCGTGCTGGTCTATCCTGCCTCGGCGCCCTGGCACCAAATGTCACAGACCATGATACTCTTGCATGACTCGTCGGGCGACATGGTCGCGGAACTCTCCCTCGCGATCGCGTGTTCAGGCTCGGCAACGGTCAAGCCGTGGCTTATGTTCGACCCAGCCGACCTTGCCCGCGCCGCCGGCGGTTATGTGATCATTCGCGACGCCACATGCCGGTTGTTCGGCTATCATGGCAAGCGCTGTGGCCCGGCGCTGGCTTTCGATCACATGTTCGGCTTCTGAATTAATCGCAATCCTGCCTCGCGCCGCTCGCGGAGCGCGCCGAAACCCCTTAAGCGGAATAGCATGAAAAAACCCAAGCCATATCGACGGATAGCGCTGATCGTGATCGCGGTCGTCGTTGTGCTGCCGGTGGTGGTCGTGGCGATTTTCGTCGCGACCTTCAATCCCGATCGCTACAAACCCGACATTATCGCCGCAGTCGAGCGCGCCTCCGGCCGACAGGCCAGCATCACCGGCCCGTTGCGGATGAGCCTGTCGCTGGTGCCAACAATTTCCGCCACCGGCATCACCCTGGCCAACCCACCCGGTTTCGCCGATCCCGACATGGCGACCCTCAAGCGCGTCGAGGCCCAGGTGGCGCTGCTGCCGCTTCTGAGTCATCGGATCGACATCATCAAGCTCATGCTGATCGATCCGGTCATCACCCTGGAATACGGCCCGACCGGCGCACCCAACTGGCTGTTCAACGCCACATCTGCCGGCATCTCGGCATCCACCCCGGACCGTAGTGCGCCGGTGGCGACGCGGCACAGCATCGCGTTGCAATCGGTCTCGATCGAAGACGGTACCATCACCTACAAGCCGCCGACCGCCCTTGAACCATTACGCGCCGACCGTACCCCCGTGCCGCCCGTGGCGCCGACAATCCTAACCATCGCCCATTTCACCGCCAGCGCCGCCTCACTAGGCGCGCCGCTGCATCTGTCGATGCAGGCGCGCTACGACTCCGCACCCTTTACCGTCGGCGGCACAACAGGCCCGGTCTCGCGCTTGACCAGCGGTGGTGGTGCTTGGCCGATCGATCTTACGTTTGGCGCACAGAACGCGACCCTCACGCTCAAGGGCAGCATCGCGCATCCCCGTCGGATGAGCGGCTACACGCTCGATGTCCATGCCGATATCCCCGACTTAGCGACGCTCGATTCCTATATCGGCGGGATCGATCTGCCTCCGCTGAAATCGGTAAGTTTCGCCGCCCAGATTAGTCAGGCGGCTACCACCGCTGGTCAGGTACGAGACCGGGCCGGCGATGTCCTGCCGGTGATCACCAACGCCACGCTCACTGCCGGTCAGTCCGACCTCGGCACCTGGCGCAAGGGTCTGTCGATCGCCTCACTCAATGCGACCATGGCCGCCCTCGATCAACCGCTGAACATCGCGCTGGCCGGGGAGTATCAGGGCAAGCCGGTCGGGCTGGAGGGTGCAGCCGGACCGATCGGGCCGATCCTGACCGCAGCATTCGGGGGACCAGCGGTCGTGCCAGAAGCCGGCATACCGGCGGACCGTCAGGCTCCGGTCGCGCGCTTCGCGGTCAATCTTGCTGCCAAGGTCGGCAGCGCCCGATTCGGTGTCGCCGGCGGTATTGCCAACCCGACGCGATTGGCCGGGGTGGCGCTGAAGCTCACCGCCCGCATCCCCAACCTCGCCCATCTGTCCGATCTGGCGGGTCAAGATCTGCCTGCCTGGACCAATATAGGCCTCTCCGGCCTGCTGACCGATCCCGGAGGTCGGGGGCTGATCCATGCCATCGGGTTGGACAGCCTCGCCGTCACCGCCGATCAGGGCCAATTCGGTGGTGCGTTCAGCCTGTTGCGTGGAAAGACACCTGATTTGCAGGCGGTGATCAATGCACCGCGGGTCGATCTGACTGCGCTGCTGCAGGCAATGCCAAAACCCGTCGCCGGCGTGGCGGTGGCGCGTGCGCCCGCCCCCGCTTCGGCTCCACCTTCCGAGTCGGGCGACTTGATCCCGGCTCTTCCGTTGCCGTTCGGTGTGCTGCGTGATGGCAACGGCAATGTCGAACTCACCATCGGCCAGCTAAAATACGCGGGTGCGATCTATGACGCGATCACTGCGCATGGACTGCTGCATGACGGTGTATTGACGGTGCGCCCGATCACCGCCGAATTACCGGGTGGCTCGGTCAGTGGTACGCTATCGGTCGATGCGATGACGAATCCGCCCCGCATTCATGTCACCGAGGCGGCACCCGCGTTTCGCCTCGCGCCCTTGCTAGCCCTGTTGGGTCTGCCCAATACTGCTGCTGCTACGGTTCAGCTCTATGCCGACCTTTCCGGCCAGGGCAACACGCCGCGCGGCATTGCGGCGACACTCAACGGCACGCTTGGGGTTTCCACCGTAAACGGTGAAATCGATGGCGCGTTGCTGAACCGCCTCTTCGGATCATCGTTGAGCGCGGTGGGTCTGCCTGCCGCGATGGTCGGTGCGCAGGGGCCGGTGATGGTGCGCTGCTTCGCCAGCCGACTCGATGCCACCAATGGCCTCGCGAGTGTGCGTGCGCTCACCCTCGATTCAAGCCGGATGGCTCTAACCGGCACCGGCACGCTCGATCTTGGTGCGGAACGGCTCAATCTGATCCTGCGGCCCCAGGTGCGGGTGGGTGCCGGCAGCGCGCCGATCCCGATCGCGGTAACCGGTACCTTTGCTGATCCGCGTGAAGCCCTGGCCCCCCCCGGCGATTACGGTGCAACCCTTTCTGCCCTCTCACGTCAGCTCGGCGACAACGGTGGCACCGTGCTGGGACACCTTGCGCAAAGCCTCGGTATCGCGCCGTCGCCGGCCGATCCACAAAGCTGCACCGGTGCACTCGCGCTGGCCCGCATGAACCATCCCGGCCCAATGCCCATCGCGGCCTCATCCCCCACGGCTCCCGCCGCACCGCCAGGCGCACCCCAGAGCGGACCCCAGAATCTGCTGCAGTCGCTATTCCGCTGACGTGATGCGCCGTTTCTGGACAGACGTGACGATCGACGCCGTCGAAGCGGGCTTCGCCATCCGGCTCGACGGCAAGCCGGTGCGCCTTCCCGGCGGCGCGCCGCTTGCCGTGCCGCATCAAGCCCTCGCCAGTGCAATTGCCGGCGAGTGGCGCGCGGCGAACGCCACAATCATCCCCGACGATCTGCCACTAACCCAACTCGCCGGTGCCGCGATCGAGCAGATCGCCCCCGATCCAGACGCGCTACGCCGCAATCTACTTGCCTACGGCAGCACAGACCTGCTGTGCTACCGCGCCGAAACCCCCGCAGCCCTCGCAGCGCTGCAACATGAAAAATGGCAACCTTGGCTCGACTGGGCCAACAATCGCCTCGGCGCTCGCTTGGTGACGACTCGCGGGATCATCGCTGTCACCCAATCCGATGCTGCGCTGCGATGCCTCGCCGGCGCTCTCGCCAGCCAAGATGAGTGGGCACTTGCCGGCCTCGGCGTTGCGGTACCCGCCCTCGGCAGTCTGGTACTCGGTCTGGCCACTATCGCCGGCGCCATGACGCCGGAAACCGCACACGATCTCGCTCGGCTTGATGAAATCTGGCAGGAGGCAACCTGGGGTGCCGACGCCGAAGCCCAGGCCCGCCGCAATGGCATCGCCCGGGACATTGCATCTGCGGCCATGTTCGTTACTCTGACGAGATCATGATTGCAAAATCGCTGGTGCTGACCGGCCGGGTGCAGGGTATTGGCTTTCGCGACTGGATGACGGTGCGTGCCCGACGTCTCGGCCTAGCCGGCTGGGTCCGTAACCGGCGTGATGGCACACTCGAGGCTTTGATCGCCGGCAACGCCCCCGCCGTCGAGGAATTGCTGCGAGCGTGCCGCCTTGGTCCGCCGGGGGCCGAAGTCCTAACCATCACCGAAGATTTCGCCGACCCGCCGATCGAACCTGGTTTCTTCAAACGCCCATCAGTGTGAAACGCCGCCACGCCTTGTCAGCGGACTGCCGACCCCCCTCCCACTGACGCCTCAAACCGAGGGGCGCTGGGAGCGCAGGGCGCGGGCGAGAAGGGGAATGGCAGACCATTGTTGCGCGAAATAGTTGCCGGTGGCCATGGCTTCGGGGGCGGTATGATCGCCGGTGCGCGGAAACTCAGTCGAGAAATCGGCGGTACGGAACATCATGTCCCAAAACGGAAAGACAGCGCCATAGTTGAACGACCGTTCACCGGCCGCACGGATGCCATGGTGGGCGCGGTGGAATCGCGGTGAGACCAGAAGTCGTTCACCGAGCCAGCCGAACGAGATGCGTGCATTGGCATGGCTAAAGCTTTCGACGAATCGCAGCATCAGGAGCAGTAGCGGAAATTGCAGCGGCGGGATGCCGATCAACAGGCCAACCGCCATGAACCACAGGAAGCTGATGATTTCATCGATGATATGGTTGCGATCATCAGACCAGAACGTCATCTGCCGCTGGGCGTGGTGCACCGCATGTAGCGCATACCAGAGTGAGAACCGATGCGACAGCCTATGGCGCCAGTAATCGGTGAAATCGAGGATCAGCGCATAGAACGTGAAGGTGATGAGCGGGTGACCGAAAAGCGGTGGAATCATGGTTTCAAGCATCGGCGGCACGTAGCCTCGATCGGCGAGGAAACCATTGAGCTGGACCTGTGCCGCGTAAAAAACAACAAAGGTCATGATCGGCAGCACACCAACGCGGGCGAGGAATGTGTATAGCACATCGACCAGAACGTGCTTTCGCTCCTCCCAACGTTCGATCGGATAACGCCGTTCAAGCGGCACGCAGACGGCATAGGCGAGAATCATCTGAGTAACACCATAGACCGCAACGAGGGTCCAGCCGAACGAGAGTTCGCTCCACTGCATCAGGTCGAGCCGGTACAGGACCGGCAGCACCGCGACTTGCTCGATCCACCCGGCGAGGTCGTTGAATGGATGGACCGGGAAATGCGACAGGATTTGTACAACCAAGTTCATCACGCGAGCCGCATCGCCGTCAGGGCGGGTTTGTCGTTCAGCAGGGTGGACAGAAAAATGCCGTGCGGCGAACGCCCGACTGGGATATAATCGGTTGCGTCGGCCTTCGGATCATAGACCGCAACTCGCGAATCGAACCGCAATGCGATCCAGAGCTTGCCATCCGGCGCGAAGCACAGATCGTCGGGGCCACCCGGCATCGCGATTCGCTTGACCGCACCCAGGGTTTTCGCATCGAGCACGGTGAGCGAACCGGCGACGCGGTTAGTCACGTAGATCCGCTGGCGATCCGGACTCAGAAACAAGTTATGGGCACCCTTGTCGGTCACCACAGTGCGAACCCGCTGCCCTGTGGTCGGATCGACCACCACGACATGGTCGCTGCCCATGATCGCGACCAGAACCACACCGTTGTGCCACATCACGCCCGCCGGGGTCTTGCCGACAGCGGTGGTCCAACGCGGTTTCATGCTAACAAGGTCGAGCGAGACCAGTGTGCCGGAATCCTGCATCGAACTGAACACGGTTTTCGAATCCGGCGTGTAGCTCAGATGGCTTGGCATCGAGCCGACCTTAAATCGATGCGCAAGGGTGAGGGTGGCGGCATGATAGACATCGACATGGTTGAGCCGCAGGCAGTTGACGGTGAGATACCGGCCATCCGGGCTGAACCAAAGCTGATAAGGGTCGGGGATCAGTTTATGGCCGCGTTCGCGACCGGTGACCGGATCAAGAAAAAAAATTGCGTTGCCCGAAGCGTCGCAGACCAAGAGTGTCTTGTGATCAGGCGTGAGCGCCCAGTGGCTGGGTTCGCGAAAGGTCGGTTCCTCGCGTAGCACCCTGCGTGACATCATGTCGATAATCGAGAGATTGGCTCCCCCGGAGTCCAGCACGATGGCAATGGCCGGCGGCGTCGCGGGGGTAGCATGCGCGATCGCCGGCAATGAAAGCAGTGCGGGCGTGGCGAGCAATGTGCGGCGCGAAAGGCAGGCGGCGGTGGTCATGATCGGGGCGATCTTTCATCCGGGTTGACAAAGACCGCGCGTGCCCAAGTGAAGAACACCAGACTAGTCGTTGCGATCAAAGTATTGTCGGTGAAAGATTGCACCGCGAAGGCGAGGAATACAAGCCGGATGATCCGTCGCTGCCCTACCGGCAGCGCAGCGCTGCCCCGAAATAACCAAAGGGTCATCATGCCGAACAGCAGCACCGCGCCGATCACGCCGCCCTCGACGGTGATGCGCAGATATTCGTTATGCGCCGCGTTGGTGCCGAGAAACCGACCGATATAGGATTTCAATGGCACCACAACCTTGCCGGCGCCAACACCCCAGCCGACGATCGGCGATTTCCAGGCTGCGGCCTCGAAGAACGGCCAAATCAACTGCCGGTTCGACAGACTCCCGGCATCGCCGAGATGGATCAGATCGACCACCCGGATGAAATGCAGTGCTGAGGCCGCCATCAGGATTACGCCCAACAGCGCACCGCCGAGGGCGAGCAGGCCGATCCTCCGCCCCGAACCGAGAAAGCCCGATGGTGTGGCAAGCAGGGTTGCCAGCGTGATGAGAGTCGCCATTGCCAGTGGCGAGCGTGCACCGGTTGCGACTAGAATGGCGAAATTGACCGCGATCCAGCCCCATTCACGGAGCCGCCCGGTGCCGAGGAACGCGATCAGCCCGGCAAAGATCGCCATCATAGCGAATCCCCCCAGAAACGCCGGCGCGCTCGATGCCGCAAGCCGCACCGCGCCAAGTTGGGTGCCGTAAAGCGGCCGCGCGCCGAGCGCCGCAAGAAGGGCACCATAGCTGACTGTAACGCTGGGCCCGATGATCGTGCAGCGGATGATGCTTGTGCGCATCGCATCGCTCATTCGGAGATATCCGGTGGCAAATGGCGCGGTCGAGCCGATCAACGAGCGCAGCGACGCCATCAGCGTCAGGCCGGGCCACAATCCATGAGCGATGCCGTCCCCGAACATCACCAGAAACGCATAGGAGGGGTTGAATTTGTCGATCCGAGCACCGTCTCGCAGTGCGGCCAGACCCACGATAATCAGACCAGCGGTTTTTAGCAGTGCAATGATCAGTTCATGCTTGCCGATCAGGTCCGAGAGCCACATCTCCGGTGTTGTCTCCACCAGAAGGAGCCACACCGCCATGGTTGCGACCGGTCTGGCGTAGGCGATCGCCGCACCGAGGCCGAGGCCGGTCAATACCAGCAGCGGCACGATGAGCGACGGCATCAGCCAGGCTAGTGCGCCGAATCCGATCAGCCCGGTCACGGCGAGAAGCGCGATCGGATCTCGTCGCACCGCCGCGATCATGGCCGGGCGATGATCGTGTAATGTTCGTCCGGTGCGTCAGCGGTCGCGCTGATCGAAAATTTAGCCGCAGCGAGCATCGCCAGCAGATCGTTGGGATAGGTCCGCCGCGCCAGTTTCACCCCGACCGCCCCTTCGCCGGCGGGATCGTATTCCGCGATGAACAATAGCCCCTGCGGGTGTATTACGGCGCGCAGCGCGCGCAGCGCGGCGACCGGATTTTCCATGTGGTGCAGCGCATCGGTTAGCATTACACGATCGGGCTGCGCGGGCAGCAGCGGCAGTGCCTCGACCGTCCCTAGCAGGCTTCGTAGGTTCACGCCCCGTTGCACGGCTTCGGCGGCAACATAGTCGCGGCACATCGCATCTGGGTTGAGCGCTATGATCAGCCCGCCCGGGCCCACCATGGCCGCATATTCAAACGACAGCGCCCCCGAGCCGGCACCGACGTCGAGTACCGTCATTCCAGGCATGATGCCGGCGAGTTCGGCCCAGACGGCAGCGAGATGACGTTTCTGCGCTTGGCGTGCGATCAGCCGGCCGAGGCGGGACGTGGGGTCGATAACTTGCATTTCAGCACTCATCGGACGACTCTAGCGCGATGCCACCGATATTCAAGTTTTTTCAACCTTAAGTGCGCCTTCATGCCACGATAACTGGCCGCGAGCCGGGCAGTGCACTGGACATCGTGCTGCTGCATGGCCTCTTCGGGTCTGGGCGCAACCTCGGCGTGATTGCGCGCGGCCTCGCCGGACGGTTCAGGGTGATCGCGCTCGATCTGCGCAATCATGGTGCCAGCAGCCACGCGGCGGACATGCGCTACCCCACTATGGCCGCGGATGTGGTCGAGACCCTGGAATCGCTCGGCGTTTCGCGCGCCGCAGTAATCGGGCATTCGATGGGCGGCAAGACCGCGATGATGACGGCACTGCTGCATCCGGCACTGGTCGCGCGCCTCGCCGTGCTCGATATCGCGCCGATTGCCTATCACCACGAGCATGATGGCATCATCGCCGCGCTGCGCGACCTCGCCCTGTCACCGGGATTGACTCGCCAAGCAGCCGATGCGGCACTATCCGCCGCGATCCCCGACGCCGCGTTGCGCGGCTTTCTGCTGAACAATCTCGTGACGGGGCCAGGAACACCGACAGATACAAGGCGGGGTGCGATGCCGCACTGGCGCCTAGGCCTCGCCGGAATTAGCGCCGCCATGGATGATCTGGTCGGCTGGCCCGATCCAGCCTCCCCGCAATACCGGGGTCCGGCGCTGTTCCTGCGCGGTGCCACCTCGTCCTATGTGCCGCTATCGGCCGATGAAGCGATCCACCAGTACTTCTCCGCAGCGACAATTATCACGATCGAGGGCGCCGGCCATTGGCTGCATGCCGAACAGCCCGCTGCGGTGGTCGCGGCGTTGATTGCGTTTTTGGCATGAGGCAGCGTCACCCGGGATAGCCGCCAAGTAAGCAGATATGTGCCCAATGCGTCGCACTGATCGGGCAAACCGAGAGGCGCGAAAACTTGATCAATGCGATCTCCGTCAGCGCCGGATCGGCCTTAATTGCGGCGAGCGTGACCGGGTGGGGCATTGCGGCGACCGCCCTCATGTCCACAGCGACCCAGTCGCCGGCTACGGCACTGGGGTCAGGGTAGGCTTCACGCACAACCTCGACCACGCCGACAATCTCACGCCCCACGTTGGAGTGATAAAAAAATGCGTGATCTCCAAGTTGCATCGCACGCAGATTGTTGCGCGCCATGTGGTTGCGCACACCGGTCCAGGGTTCGACCCCATTGGCGACTTGCTGCGCCCAGGAAAACGCGTCGGGTTCGGATTTGACCAACCAGAACTGTCGCGCAACCGTCATCAAGGTGTGATCGCTCCGTCACGCACCACGGTGCGGAACGCCATCAATTCGGTGCGGGCGAACAACCCGGCGCGACTGTAGGGGTCATTGGCGATCAGTTCCACGGCGGTTTCGCGATCGGGTGTGTCGTACACGATCATCGAACCGCAGGGGTTACCGTCGTCATCGAGCAACGGACCACCGAAACTTATGCTGCCGGCGATTTCGGTCAGATAGGCGATATGATCCGGGCGCACCCGTTTGCGCAGAGCCAGACCATCATCATTGTCATGGGCTATCAGAATAAACTGCACGACCGCATCCTTTCGCGATGAAAATCGCTCTCTGCCACGATTGCGTGATATATAACAACGCCAAGATGTGATCGGCATCATCCAAGCGAAGTCGGCGTGGGGGGTGGCAAACCATCGATTTCGTATTAAACCTTTGTTTATGGAACGGTCAGTCATGCCGGATTATACCGGACAAGTCTCAGCAACTCCGATCGGCGTGCCGCAGTCAAAAGCGGGTGCTTGGCTGCACCGCTTCGCCAATCCCGGCCGGTTCCAGCGCTTGGTGCAACCGATATTACCCTGGTTGACCATTATCGCGGCCATCACAACCGTGGTCGGTCTGGTTTGGGGTTTCTTCTATGCTCCCGCTGATTGGCAACAGGGCATCGCCTCTCGCATCATGTACGTGCATATTCCTGCCGCGTGGGTCGCGATGAACGGCTACGCCGCCCTTGCGATCTGTTCGCTCCTCTCGGTCGTATGGCGCCATCCCCTGGCCGACATCGCCGCCCGCGAAATCGGCCCGATCGGTGCCGGCTTCACCGCGCTTTGCCTGATTTCCGGTTCGCTCTGGGGGCGTCCGGAATGGGGTACCTACTGGGTGTGGGATGCGCGGCTGACCTCGGTACTCATCCTGCTGTTCCTTTATCTTGGCCACATGGCCCTGATCCGTGCATTCGATAATCCGCAGCATGGTTATCGCGCCGCCGCCATTCTCGGCTTGGTCGGCGCGGTAAACCTACCGATTATCGTCTTTAGTGTGTACTGGTGGAACACGTTGCATCAGGGCAATTCCATCTCGATCACCGGCCCGTCGAAAATCTACGTTACGATGCTCTATCCGCTGGTCATCAGCACCATTGGTTTTTACCTCGCGTTCCTCGCAATGAGTCTGGGCCAGATCTCGAGCTTCATCATGGAAAACCGTGCGCGCAGCCTCTTGTTGGCCCAGGCTGAACGAGGGTCGGCGCGATGACCGCATCGGGTTCTGTTCCGGCTAATTTTGTGCCGCTGGTCGATAAGTCGAACATGCTACATCATGTCATGCCGTTCGTCGCCGGCAGCTACGGCGCGGCGGTCCTCATTCTGGGCAGCCTCGCCCTTGCCTCGCTACTGCGCTACCGTGGCGCCCGGCGCCGGCTTGCGGCGATCGAACCACGATTACGGCGGAGAGCCATATCATGATGAGTCGTAAAAAACGCCGCCTTTATCTCGTGGCCGCCTGCGGCATCGGCGTCTGCAGCGCCACCGCCCTGATGCTCGTGGCGTTCCGCTCCAGCCTGTCGTTTTTCCTGTCGCCGAACGAGGTCGTCGCCAAGCATCCCGCTCCCGGCATGGTGTTCCGCCTTGGCGGCGTTGTGCAGGCCAACACGGTGGTGATGGGCACGCGCAACAACAAACCCTACACCACCTTCCGCATCACCGACGGGCAGGCTTCGATACCGGTGGTCTATACTGGCGTCCTGCCCGGCCTGTTCCGCCAGGGGCAGGGCGTCGTCACCATCGGTGCCATGACAAGGGGCGATACGGTGTTCGATGCCAGCACGGTGCTTGCCAAACACGGTGCCAGTTACATGCCGGCGGATGTCGAGCAGGCCCTGCGCAAGGCCGGCAAGTGGAACCCGAAATTCGGGCCGCCACCCAACGCCGCCACCTGGGATGATAAATCCCCCCGCACCATTGAGGCTGACGCAAATGAGTGAAATGGCCACGAGGCTGCCCGCATGATCCCCGCCCTCGGTCATTTCGCTCTTGCTCTCGCACTGGCGATTGCGCTCGCCCAGGCCGTTGTGGGTTTATTCGGCCCGATGCTGCGCGACCGTTTGGTGCTGCGCGCCGCGCCGGCACTGGCGATCGGTCAATTCCTGATGCTCGCCAGTGCCTTCGCCGCTCTGGTCTGGGCAGGCGTGGTATCGGATTTCACTGTCCGCAATGTCGCCGAATTCTCCTCCAGCACCACGCCCCTTTTCTATCGGATCACCGGAACCTGGGGCAATCACGACGGTTCGATGCTCCTCTGGTGCCTGATCCTCGCGCTGTGCGGAGCGACCGTAGGCGTATTCGGCAATAACATCCCCTCCAGCCTGCGCTCCCGCGTGCTCGGCGTGCTCGGCCTGGTCTCGGGAGGTTTCTTGTTGTTCACCATCGCGGTGTCCGATCCATTCCGCCGGATCTGGCCGCCGCCGCTGCATGGTGCCGGTGTCAACCCGATTCTGCAGGACCCGGGCCTCGCGGTGCATCCGCCGATCCTTTACACCGGCTATGTTGGCTTCTCGATCGCCTTCGCCTTCGCCGTTGCGGCGCTGATTGAAGGAAGAGTTGACGCCGCCTGGGGTCGCTGGGTAAGGCCGTGGACTCTGGTGTCCTGGGTGTTTCTCACCTGCGGTATCTGTTTCGGCTCACTGTGGTCTTATTATACCCTCGGCTGGGGCGGCTTCTGGTTCTGGGACCCGGTGGAGAACGTGGCATTGTTGCCCTGGTTGACCGGCACAGCACTGATCCATTCCGCCATCGTGGTGGAAAAACGCGAGGCTCTCAAAACCTGGAGCGTCCTGCTCGCCATCGCCACTTTCTCGCTCAGCCTGTGTGGCACCTTTCTGGTCCGTTCGGGATTATTGAACTCTGTCCACGCGTTCGCCGCATCGCCAAACCAGGGTCTATTCATTCTCGTTCTGCTCGCCATCACCATCGGCGGCTCCTTGCTCCTGTTCGCCATCCGCGCCCCTGTCCTGACCGCCACCGGCATGTTTGCCCCGGTCTCACGTGAAGGTGCGTTGATCCTTAACAATGTTTTTCTCTGTATCATCGCCGCCGTCGTTTTCACCGGCACGATGTATCCTCCCTTCGTCGATCTCGCTTTCGGCCTGCAACTCTCGGTCGGTGCACCGTTTTATGACCAAGCGGTACTGCCGCTGACCGCTCCGCTTATCCTTGCCATGGCGGTTGGCCCGCTGCTACCCTGGAAACGGGCCACCCTTGGCCCGGCGTTGGTCAAGCTCTGGTATGGCGCGGTCGCCGCACTGATCGTGTTTGGCTACCTCATGTTCAAGGGCCACTTCATCGCTGCTCTCGGCTTGGCCGGCGCCACCTGGGTTATCATCGGCGCCTTCATCGACCTTGCCGAACGCGTTCGCCTGTTTCGGGTGCCGCTGGGTCAGTCCCTGGCCCGCCTAGCCACCATCCCCCGCGCCTCGATCGGTGCCGCCTTCGGCCATCTTGGCTTCGGTATTGTGGTCCTCGGCATCGCAGGAATGACCCTGCGGGTTCATACTGTCACCGTGCTTCATCCCGGACAGTCGGTCGATCTTGGGGGATTCAACTGGAAACTCGAATCCATTGTGCCCGCTTCAGGCCCGAACTACACCGCGCGCCTCGCCACCATCAAAGTCTCCCGCCACGGCAAGCTGGTGATGATGATGCATCCCGAGCGCCGCTTCTTCACCGCCGAAAAGGTCAAGACCGTCGCCGCCGCGATCCAGACCAACGGCGTGCGCAACATGTTCGCCACCTTCGCCGGCGAGGATAATTCCGGCGGCGGGGAATTCCGCTTCAATATCCACCCGTTTGCCCCTGAAATCTGGATCGGCGGGTTCATCATGGCGCTCGGCGGTGTGCTGTCCCTGAGCGACCGACGCTTCCGCGTCGGTGCCCCGGCCCGGGCGAAGGCCCGCAAGCCCGCCGGTTCGGCTACGGTCTGAGCATTGCATGGACGCGCGCCTCTCCCGCCGCCTGCTGTTTGGCATTCCGCTCGCCACCGTCGTGGTGGGCGGCGTCGGGTTCTATGCCCTGCTCGAACGCATGGGCAAAGGCACCTATAACCCGCAGGCATTCAACAACCCGCTGGTCGGTCGCAAGGTGCCCGATTTTACCCTTCCCGGCGTCGATGGTCACAAAGGTTTCGATCAGGCGGCGGTCATGACGCAGCCGCGCCCGCTGCTGATCAATTTTTTCGCTTCATGGTGCGTGCCCTGCGCTGGCGAAGCCCCCTATCTCGACGCCATCGCCAAATCCGGCCTCGACATCTGGGGTATCGCCTACCAAGACAAAGCTACCGCCCTAGCGCTATATCTTGCCAAATACGGCAACCCTTACCGCCGCCTCGCGACCGACACGACCGGCCGCGTCGCGATCAACTGGGGCGTCTATGGTGTGCCGGAAAGTTTCCTGATCGCGCCGGGTGGCGAGGTGCGCTGGCACACCGCCGGCCCGCTGTTCCCCGAAGTCATCGAGGATCAACTCAAGCCCGCGCTGCAACGCATCTCATGAGGCGCCATCGATGAAACGACTTCTCATCCTCGGCCTGATCGGCCTTGGTTTAGCCTTCGGCATCGCCACCGCCGATACGCCGACCACGATCAAGCGCGACGGCGTCGTGCTGACCATTCCTCAGGAAAAACGTGCTGAGGTCATCGGCGACAAGCTCCGCTGTCTTGTCTGCCAGAACGAGACCGTTGAAAATTCTGCCGCCGGCCTCGCCAAGCAGTTCCGCGGCATCATCCGCCGTCGGGTGGTCGCGGGTGATACGAACCGGCAGATCATCGATTTCATGGTCCATCGCTATGGCATTTTCGTTCTGCTCAAACCACCTCTGATCCCGCTGACCTGGCTACTCTGGTTCTCCCCCGGTATTGCATTGGTGCTCGGCCTACTGGTGCTGCTCATCGCACGCCGGCGCAAACAGACCGGACCTCCCCCGCTATCGCCCGACGAGCGCGATCGTTTGAAGGAACTGCTTTCGTGATCTGGCTGTGGATGGCGTTACTATCACTTTTGGCGATTTCGCCCGTGGTCGTTGTATGGTTCCGGCGTGGTTCGATCCGTTACCGCCGCGATACCGCGGTGGCTCTACATCGCGCCCAACTCGAGGAAATTGAGCGCGACCGCGCCGATGGCCGTCTGCCTGAATCCGAATTCCAGGGGGCGCGGCTCGAAGTACAGCGTCGCCTTCTTGTGGCCGACACCATCCCCGAACCCGAAGCCAACCGCAGCGCACGTGGCCTGCTGATCGCTACCCTCGTAATTATTCCAATCGCGGCTCTTGCCTTGTTCGTGCCCTTCGGCATGCCCTTCATCCCCTCCGAACCCCATTCTGTCGTGATGCGCGCCGTCTCCGAAGCACGTGCAAAGGACGATGCGCTAATCGCCAAGCTGGAACAAAAACTCGCCGAAATCCCGCCCAATACTGAACAGGCGCGGCAAGGCTACCTTCTGCTCGGCCAAGCCCTGGTATCGCAACACAAACTCGCCGCCGCGGCTAAGGCATGGACCGTTGCCCTGAACATGAAGTTCAACGCGACCCTCGCCGCCGAAACCGCCGAAGCCGAAACCGAAGCCGCCGGCCACGTCACCCCCAACGCGGCCAATCTGTTCCATCAGGCCCTCGACAAAGCTCCCGCCAACGCGCCCTGGCGCCCGCTCGCCGAACAACGCCTCCGCGAAGCTGCCGTAACCCTACCCGCCCCCCCGGAACCGAAACCATGACCGAAACCCCCGAAACGCCATCCTCCGTACCCGTTTCATCCGAATCGACGCCCCCAAAAGCGATGCCAAAGGAAATCGGTGGGCCGAAAGGACCAGAACCGACCCGTTATGGCGATTGGGAGCAAAACGGCCGCTGTACAGATTTCTGAACCACTCGGCATCCCCCACTTCCGCCTGCCATAAGTCGTTAGGCGCCAGGCTCACTCACGCTTCCGGCTGGACATCACGCCGCAAGGACGGCAAAAAATGGCGTCCCTGGAGTTTTGATCGGTGCCCGAAGCCTTCATCTGTGATTACATCCGCACCCCGTTCGGCCGCTACGGCGGCGTTCTGGCTCAGGTGCGGACCGATGATCTCGCGGCGATCCCGCTGCGTGCCCTGCTTGCGCGCAACCCGACACTCGATCCAGGCCTGATCGACGACGTCCTGCTCGGCTGCGCCAATCAGGCGGGCGAGGATAACCGCAACATCGCCCGTATGGCCAGTCTACTCGCCGGACTGCCCGAAATCGTCCCAGGTGCCACTGTCAACCGTCTCTGCGGCTCAGGACTCGACGCAGTCGGCACTGCGGCGCGGGCCATCCGGGCAGGTGAGGCAGAATTACTTATAGCCGGCGGTGTGGAAAGCATGACCCGTGCGCCCTTCGTCGTCGCGAAAAGCAGCGAAGCCTTTAGCCGTAGCGCCGAACTCTACGACACTACGATCGGCTGGCGCTTTCCCAATCCGGCCATGCGCGTAAGCTATGGCGTGGATTCGATGCCGGAAACCGCCGAGACTGTGGCGAGCACATTTTCGATCAGCCGGGCCGACCAGGATCTGTTCGCTTATTACAGCCAACAGAAATGCAAGGCGGCGGCGGCGTTTCTCGCGGGCGAGATCACGCCGGTCACGCTTGCCTCGCGCAAGGGCGATATGCGCGTCGACACCGATGAACACCCACGACCCGACACGACACTCGCAGGCCTCAGTCAGCTCAAAACCCCATTCCGGACCCCGGGCAGCGTGACTGCCGGGAACGCCTCCGGTGTGAACGACGGCGCGGCGGCTCTGATCATCGCCAGCGCCGAGGCGGCGGCAGCGCACGGCCTTACCCCACGCGGACGCATCGTCGCCATGACAACCGTCGGTGTTGCACCGCGTATCATGGGTATCGGTCCGGCACCGGCGACCGAGAAGCTACTGGCGCGCACTGGCCGGTCGCTTCACGAGATCGACGTGATCGAGCTGAACGAAGCCTTTGCCAGCCAGGCTCTCGCAGTGACGCGTCGGCTGGGCCTCGCCGATGACGACGCGCGGGTGAACACGCATGGTGGTGCCATCGCGCTCGGTCATCCGCTCGGCGCCTCGGGCGCACGTCTGGCTGGCACCGCTCTGCGCGCCCTCGAAGTCGGTGGCGGCCGCTGGGCGATCGCCACCATGTGCATCGGCGTCGGTCAGGGAATCGCAATGCTGATCGAGCGGATCTGATCACGATGATCGACAAATTCGTCCCCAGTATCGAGTCGGCTCTGTCTGGCATCGGAGATGGCGCAACCATTATGATCGGCGGGTTCGGCGCGGTCGGTCAACCGCATCTCCTGGTCGATGCCCTGGGCGAGCGCGGGTTGCGCGATCTAGTAATCATCGCAAACAACGCGGGCGGCGATTTCGGTGGTCTGCCGAGGCTGATCGACCGGGGCGCCATCGCAAAGGTCATCTGCTCCTATCCACGAGCCAGCACGCGAACCGCGTTCGACGATCTCTACGCTGCCGGCCGGATTAAGCTCGAACTCGTGCCGCAGGGCACACTGGCTGAACGCATTCGCGCTGCCGGTGCCGGTGTGCCAGCGTTCTTCACCCCCACCGGCGCTGGCACCTTACTCGCCGAGGGCAAGGAAACCCGTATCGTCGGTGGCCGCGCCTGCGTTCTCGAATATGCCCTCGGGGCTGATGTCGCGCTGATCGAGGCGTGGGAGGCCGATCGCTGGGGTAACCTGACCTATCGCGCGACCGGACGCAATTTCAACCCGATCATGGCGAGCGCCGCCACGATGACAATTGCGCTCGCTCACCGACGATGCGCGCTCGGCTCCCTCACTCCCGAAGCGATTGTGACGCCCGGCCTGTTCGTGAACCGCATCTATGTCCCTGGAGAGCCTGCATGACTGCGCCCGATGGATGGTCACGCGATGAAATGGCCGCTCGTGTCGCCGCCGATATTCCCGAGGGCTGGGTGGTCAACCTTGGCATCGGCCTACCGACTCTGATCGCCAATTTCGTGCCAGTCCAGCGCGAAGTGATGTTCCACTCGGAAAACGGCGTCATCGGCGTTGGCCCCGCGCCTGAACCTGGCGATGAGGACCCTTGGCTGATCAATGCCGGCAAACAGCCGATCACCCTGCGACAAGGTGCCTCGATTGTGGGCCAGTCCGACAGTTTCGCGATCATTCGCGGCGGCCATCTCGATCTCTGTGTTCTGGGGGGCTATCAGGTAGCGGCCAACGGCGACCTCGCTAACTGGTCGACCGGCCGGCCCGACGAGGCACCTGCGGTCGGCGGCGCGATGGACCTCGGCGCCGGGGCTAAGCGGGTTTGGGTGCTGATGGAACATGTCGCGCGCGATGGCACGGCGCGGCTGGTGCGGCGCTGCTCCTATCCACTGACCGCATACGGATCGGTCAGCCGGGTTTACACCAATCTCGCCGTCATCGATGTGGCGCCGAACGGCTTCGTCTTGCGTGCGTGCGCGCCCGGCATCACGCGGGACCGCATCGCGTCACTCATGACAGCACCTTTGCTTGTCGAGGGTGGCAGCTGATGCAGGCTCGCACCCCGCAAAGGCCACGATAACGCCGTCCGACCGGTGGCCGTCGAATCCTGCAGTCCGTGCCTGATCCACGCCCCGATCTGTCCCCTGGTTGACAATTTTGTGTGCAACCGCGAACCACAACGGTATGAATTTGGCTTTCGCCGATCTCGTCGTGCTTGCCCAGGTTCTGCTGATCGACTTGGTCCTGGCGGGTGACAATGCCATCGTGATCGGGTTGGCGGTCGCGAAGTTACCACGGGAGCAGCAACGCCAGGCGATCCTAATCGGGGTGGCAGCGGCAACGATCATTCGGATCGGGCTGGCGTTGGTGGCGTTACGGCTACTGGCGGTGATCGGGCTAACCCTCGCGGGCGGCGTTCTGCTGCTTTATGTCGCGTGGAAATCCTGGCGCGAGTTTCGCCGAAAGCCGCTAGCCGAGGCATCAACGGCGCCGTCGAAGCTCCGGAATGCGGCGATTCGGATCATCATTGCCGATCTGTCGATGAGCCTCGACAATGTGCTCGCCGTCGCCGGGGCCGCGCGCGATCATCCGCTGTTGCTGGCCGGTGGGCTCGTGGTTTCAGTGGCGCTGATGGGATTGGCGGCTAACCTCGTGGCGCGGTTGCTGACTCGGCATCGCTGGCTGGTTTGGGTGGGGCTTGCCATCGTTCTATATGTAGCAGTGATGATGATCCATTCAGGGGGCCTACAGGTCGCGCACCATATGGGGTATCAATCGCCGACGTGGCTCAAGTGAGTGGCGCCACTCTCACGGTCGTGCGCGATGGCACTGCGACGGTGATCGCACTTGCCGGTCGTCTGACCGCGACGTCGCTGGCACCGGTTTGGACGCGTTCGATCGAGGCGGCCCAAACGGCCGGCGCGGCACTCGTGATCGATCTGACCGGGGCGGATCTCGTCGATACGTCGGGTGCGGCTCTCCTGCTTGCGCTGGAACACGCGCATGAGGGCGTCGCCGAATGGCGTGGCCTCGGTCCCAAGTCGGCCGCCCTGGTGGGGCGCCTGCGCGAGGCGATGGCCGATGGAAAGTCTGCGCCGGTCGCGGCCCGCACGGTGACGCGGGTTGGCATCGGTCAGCATTTCCTGATCCGGGTGACGTTCTTCGGCCACACGATTCTGGCAGTGCTCGGCCTGCCTTCGAAGCTGCGGTTTCTGCGCGGCAGCGATTTTTTCCGTCTGACCGAGCGCGCGGGCACGCAGGCGATGCCGCTGGTGATCATGATGGGTTTCCTGATCGGAATGATCCTGGCGTTCCAGTCCGCGATCCCGATGCGGCAGTTCGGGGCGGATATCTACGTCGCGGCCCTGGTGTCGCTATCGTTGTTTCGTGAATTAGGCCCGTTGCTGGCGGCGGTCATTCTTGCCGGGCGCACCGGTTCGGCTTTTGCCGCCGAGCTGGGAACGATGGTGGTCAACGAGGAGGTTGCCGCGCTGACGACGATGGGGATTGATGCCGAGACCATGCTGGTGATCCCTCGCGTCGCCGCCGCCATGGTGGTCATGCCAGCGCTGGCGCTCGGCGTTGATGTTGCCGGGGTGATCGGCATGGGGTTCGTGATGATGATTCTCGGCTTCCCCCCTTCGGCGATCCTACAGCAAATCCAGGCGGCGACCGGGCCGGGGGATCTTCTACTCGGCCTGTTCAAAGCGGTAGCGTTCGGGGCGGCGATCGGGTTGATCGGCTGCCGCGCCGGGCTGACCGCGGGCGGCGGCCCGCGCGCGGTGGGCGAGGCGGCAACCTCGGCGGTGGTCGGGGGCATCGTCGTGACGATTCTGCTCGACGGGCTGTTCGCGGTGATCTTCTATCGGCTCGGCCTGTGAACGGTGCCGCGCCTCCTGCGATCGATGTCAATCACGCCGGACAGAGTTTCGGCGACCGGGTGATCTTTGAGGATGTCACCTTCACCGTCGCGACCGGGGAGATTTTCGTCGTGCTCGGCGGCTCGGGTTGCGGCAAATCTACTCTCTTGAAACAGATGATCGGCCTGCTACCGCCGACAAGGGGGCGAATCACCGTCGGCGGGCATGACGTGGTCAGCGATGTTGACGCTGTGCGCCATGAGATTGGGGTGATGTTCCAATCGGGAGCGCTGTTCGGCTCTATGACGCTGCTCGACAACGTGATGCTGCCCCTGCTGATGTTCACCGATCTTCCCGTTCGCGCGCGGATGGAGGTCGCGCGGCTCAAGCTCGCGCTGGTCGGTCTGGATGGCGCGATCAATCTGCTGCCGTCCGAGATTTCCGGCGGTATGGCCAAACGGGCGGCCATTGCGCGCGCGCTCGCGCTCGATCCGCCGATCCTGTTTCTCGATGAACCCTCGGCCGGGCTGGACCCGATCACCGGCGCAGGGCTTGATCGGTTGATCCTTGAGTTGCGGGCGGCGCTGGGTTGTACCTTCGTCGTGGTGACCCATGAACTACAGTCAATTTTCGCGATCTCGGATCGCTGTGTCATGCTTGATGCCGCGGCGCGGGGCATGATTGCGCTCGGTGTGCCGCAGGATTTGCAACGAACGAGTGACAACCCGACGGTGCGCGCGTTCTTCAATCGGGATGCCGGATCATGAGTTTGCCAGGGAGAGCCGATTGATGGAGCAAAGCGGGGCAGCCTTACGCACCGGCCTATTCGTGCTGGGAGGAATAATCGCGCTGATCGCGATGATCTTTATCCTGTCAGGTAATGCGTTCCGGGCGGGCGTCACCTACGAATCCTATTTCCGCGAGTCGGTACAGGGACTCGATGTCGGCTCGTCGGTGAAGTTTCGCGGCGTCACCATCGGCAAAGTGACCGACATCGGGCTGGTCTCAGCCGAATATCCACCGCAGAACGTCGCCGATCTGGTCAAACCGGTGTATCACGAGGTCGTGGTGCGGTTCCGGGTTGATCCCAACAAGCTCGGCCGCGTCAACAGCCTCACGCAGGCAATCCTGCACGGGCTACGGGTGCAGGTGGCGCCGCAGGGCATCACGGGCCTTGCATATCTTGAACTCAGCTTTGTCAATCCAACCACCCATCCGATCCCGCCCGTGCCATGGCACCCGCACAATACAGTGATTCCCTCTGTGCCAAGTACACTGACGCAGGTGCAGGACGCGGTACAGACTTTTCTCTCTAACATGAGCGGCGTGAAATTCGATCAGACTGTAAAAGTACTGACTTCGCTGGTCGACACGTTCAATCAGGAAATAACCACCGGCGATGCGCACCAGGCGATCGCCAATGCCAACGCACTGCTTGGGACGCTGAACACCCAGATGCGCCAGGCCGATCTACCGGCCACCACCGCCTCGATCCGCACCCTTGCGGACGGCACGCAGACACGGGCAATCCTCGATCGGCTCGATCGCACCAGCCGCGCCCTTGCCCTGGCGACCGCCGCGATGCCGCAGCTTCTGGCGCAAACCCAGGCGACCATCGCCGAGGCCAATCGGTCGACAGCAACAGTGACACGCCAGATCATCCCGATTCTGCATAATCTCGATCAGGCCACTGCGAACCTCGATGAATTATCCGAAACGCTCAAGCATAATCCAGCCATCGTACTGCGCGGTGGCCCGCCCCCACCCGAAACCCCCCGGTGACAACAACAATGGCCCTCAAACGCCGCGTTCTGCTGCGCACCATCCCGCTCGCCGCCCCGCTCGTCTTGGCTGGTTGCGCTGGCATCCTAGCCAAGCAACCTTATGTCCCCCGGAGTGATTGGCCGCTGGCACCGCCGCCGCCGGCGGCGCGCATGGTGGAGGTGCGGCGCGGCGTCGTTCAAGTGCAGGGCATCACCGCCGGCCCGAGCCTGAGCGAACGTGGTCTGATCACATTGCTGGCAGATGGCAGCATCCATCAGGGCTATTACAACCGCTGGGCAACGCCACCGGCCCAGGCCACCACCGCCGCGCTGATCTCATGGCTGCAAGCCGACGGCGGGTTCACCGCCGTGGTCGGTGAAGGCAGCACGCTCACGCCGAATCTGATTATCGAAGGCACACTCGACACCTTGCTCGCCGATCCTATCCATCACGAGGCACGTGCCACACTGACCCTCGTGGTTGCCAAACCGGTCGGTGTCGGTGAACGACCGCTCGCCCAGCGGCGGCTGAACGCGCATGTCCCGCTGACTGGCCCGACGGCACCTGATCTGGTAGCCGCCCAGCGCGCGGCCCTGGCAGCGGTTCTGGCACAGGCGGTAGCAATGGTGCGGTCGGCGGGTTGAGCGGAACCGTCGGTCGTGCCGGAAATAGGTCGCCGGGATTCACCGTTTCGTAATATTCAAGGATTAAGGAACCGATCACTGCCATAAACACGATGACGTGGCATGAATACGACCCGTCTGGACTCGTCCTGAAAGACGACGCGTAATGACCAATTGCCTGCCTTCTCTGCGCGATCTCCGCGCCCAGCGTGATCGTTACGTGTCGCTGGCGTTCTGCTGGGGCGAGGTTCTGTTCGAGCTGGATCGAAGTTTTGTGATCCGCTACGTCTCAGGCACCTGCCTCGCGGTGCTCGGTTGCGATAGCGATACAATCATTGGGCAGGATTTCCGCGATTTGGTTGCACCGGCCGACTTGGCGTTGATCGGTCCGTGGCTGAAGCGACTGCCCCAGGTCGGTCGAGCCATGGTCGAGACGGTTCGGCTCCGATGCCACGGGGCACCGCCGCTTTGGGTCACGCTGGCCGCGAATTGTCTCGACAGCGATGCCGGCACCATCCATGTTGCTGCGCAGCGGCGGCGGTCCGGGCCAAACGTCGTCCAGGCGGCGGTCCCCGACCCGGCCACCGGCCTGGCCGATTGCACCAATTTCGCAGACCGTGTGGCCGAACGGCTACAACAGCTGAACAGCACAGGCAGCGGTGCCGAACTAACGCTGATCTCGATGCCCGATCTGCAAGGCCTGCAGGAGCGTCTGGGGAGCGGTGAGCAGACCGTGCTTGATGCGGTCGGCACCGTGCTGAAAGCCCATTCACTCGGCGGCGATACAGCAGCCCGCCTCAGCGAAGACCGGTTTTCCTTGCTGCACACGCCCGACGTGTCCATCGATGATCTGATGCGCCAGCTCGAAGCGGTCACTCGGGCAGCGGACCCGACCGGCGTGGGGCTGACAATCGACACCGCGACACTGGCTATAGACGTCTCCACCATCGCCGAGGGTGATCTCACGCTCGGTCTGACGCACACACTGCGCCGGTTTGGTGCCGCATCCGGCACCGATCTGCGTGACATGGTGCGCAACTTGGGTGTGGTCTTCAGAGAATCGATCCAGGAAGTGACGCGGATTCGCCAGGCAATCACCGGATCGTCCTTTCACGTCGTGTTCCAGCCGATCGTGAACATCAACACTGGCGATATTCATCATTTCGAAGCCCTTTGCCGCTTCGAGGGACATGGCGACGCCTCGCCGTTCCAGACTATTTTAGTTGCCGAGGAACTCGGCCTGATCCCCGAATTCGATCTCGCCATGGTGCGCAAGGTGATCGATTGGCTATTCACCCGGCCGCTAAACAGCGCGCGTGATAAAATTGCGGTCAACGTCTCGGGTCACTCGATCGGCCAAGCGAGCTATACCGAGGCGTTGCTCGACCTCCTCGCCGACAACGATTGGACGCGCGGACGGTTGATGTTCGAGATCACAGAAAGTGCCCGCATCGTCAATCTCGAAGGCGCCGATCATTTCATTCAGGCGCTACGCCAACGTGGCTTCGAGGTCAGCCTCGATGATTTCGGTGCCGGAGCTGCGTCGTTCCAGTATCTCTCGGTGCTCGATGTCGATGTGGTGAAGCTGGACGGTTCAGCGGTCCGCAACGCCCAGAAAGCCCAGAAGGGCCGCGCCTTTCTATCCGCGCTGACCGAATTGTGCCGCCGCATGGGAATCGAGACCATCGCCGAAATGGTCGACACGCCGGAAACGCTGCAATTCGTGCGTGACTGCGGCTGCAACTACGTCCAGGGCTATCTGTTCGGCAAACCCGCTCGCAACATCAACGATTTCCGCCCGCTGCCGAACCGGATGCTCTTCAGCCGTTCCGGCCGTTGAGCACTTCATCACGCCGCGACCGCGCCGGGCAATGGGTCATATCGTTACACCGGGTAGCCTACCTGTGGCTGAGCGGCATCGCTCGTATTGCAGCGTGCCACGCGGTCATCTACAGTTATTTCGGAATGTCGCGCAGCTGGCGCGCTCAGCGGCCACCTACACCACCAGCGGGAACACGACCCGATTCTCTACAGATGGTGATTCAGCATTTGGTCGAACATTTATGATAAGACGATATTGCCCACAACGCTTGCCTTTGCCCTGTTCGACGCGGATCACCGCGCGCGGCTGTCCTCAATATCGATGACCTTGATGGGTGGCCGCTTGAGAGGCGCACAATGCCGTTTCATGCGCTGTGGTCAGAGTCGTTCGAGCCTACAGGCCCGGCGCGCCGACTCCAGGAATCGAACGAACTTGCCGGCGTCCATTATAACCGGCAACCTGAGTGGTCTGTAGTCATATGGAATCAGCTCCGAAGGTCAGCCTGCTCGAGGGTGACGCTATACGAGAAACGAAGAGCACGGACCGTCTGGTTCAAGGTCGGCCACGACCTGCCAACAGCGGTAATGTGGACCTGAAAGGCGCGAATCTCTTCCCGGCTAAGCTTCTCCGGCGAGCGGTGGAAAAAATGGTCGATTTTGGCGACTGCATGCTCATGCGATTATTGGGTTGCAGACGACACATTGCGGACCGTCATACCGCTAATCACGCGGTGGTGAGGGGGAAACTCGGTCATCGAGGCTGCCCGTTCAGACTTGCGGCGAAAGCCTCCAAATTCCGGCAGACCAACTCCCGAACCTGATAGCAAAACCGCCGCCTCGGACGCAACTTTCGTCTCAGCGAGTTAGTTCAATCCGATCCGATTCTGTTAGGCCTGGTCATGCTCTAGCCTAGCAGGTGGTAGACGAAGTGGAAGAGCCCTACATGGGCGAGGTCGTGGACTGTAACGAAGATGATCAGGGAGGCGAGGATGGCGGCGCCGATCTGGAGGCCGATTTCCTGGGCCTTGCGGGGCATGGCGCGGCCGTAGAGGGCTTCTGCGGCGTAGAACAAGAGGTGGCCACCGTCGAGGATGGGGATCGGGATCAAATTAATCAGGCCGAGGTTGACCGAGAGAAGGGCGATGAAGGAGGCAAAATCGGCCACGCCGAGGGCAGCGGCCTGGCCGGAGATTTGGGCGATACGGATCGGGCCGCCGAGGTTTTTCACGCCTTTCTGGTAGGCGACGAGTTTCCAGAGACCGTCGAGCGTGGCGGCGGTGGCGGCGTAGGTTTCAAGTACCCCGGCGCGGATCGCCGCAGGCGGAGCGAGGCGGCGGAATTTCACGTCGGCGCCGACAATGCCGAGCTCCCCAACGATGCGCCCATCGACCATATGCGCGGTGGTAGTGAGGTTGGCGCCTTTCTCGATGCCGTTATCGGTATAGGTAATCGCGATGCGGTCGTCCGGCCTGGGTTCGATCAGGGCGGCGATTTCATTAAAGCTGGAGACCTTGTGACCATCGATACTGGTGATGCGATCGCCCTTGACGATGCCGATCGCGGCAGCGGGGGTGTGGGGCATGACTTGGCTGACCACCGGCATGACGGTCGGTGCACCGGCGGTGGCGAAGATGGCGCTGAATATGACGATGGCGAGCAGCATGTTGGCGACGGGACCAGCAGCGACGATAGCCGCACGTGTTCCGAGAGATTTGGTGCGGAAACTGTCGGGTGCAGCCTCGCCGTTCGTCTCACCGCCGAGTTCAGCCCAGCCCTTCATGCGGACGTAGCCGCCGAGCGGGATGGCTGAGAGTTTCCAGACTGTGCCGCGCTTGTCGGTATGAGAGATGAGCGCGGGGCCAAAGCCGAGTGAGAAAGCTTCGATCGCGACGCCGCGCCAGCGGGCGATAAGATAATGGCCGAGTTCATGCACCGTGACAAGGATTCCGAGGACAACGATGAAGGCGGCGATGGCGCGAAGGAGATCGAACATAATGACCTTATATGGATCGCGTGGGCGAAATAGGAAGTTCAGGCCGCGCGGGAGGCTGATTTGGCACGGATGTAAGACTCGGTGAGCGCGCGGGTTTCAAAATCAAGCGCGAGGACAGACGCGAGGTCGGGGATGGGCGGCGCTCCGAAGCGTTGCATCGTAGCTTCCACTAGCGCTGCTATGTCGAGAAATCCGATACGCTTGGCAAGGAAAGCGGCGACCGCGACCTCGTTGGCGGCGTTGAGCACAGTAGCGGCGCCGTGGCCGGCGACCAAGGCCTCGCGTGCGAGGCGTAGCGCGGGGAAGCGGACGGGATCGGGCGGGAAGAACTCGAGCCTTGCGGCGCCCGCGAGGTCGAGACGGGGTGAGGTGGTGGCGATACGGTGGGGCCAGGCGAGAGTGTGGGCGATGGGGATGCGCATGTCGGGCGCGCCCATTTGGGCGAGGACTGAGCCATCACGGTAGCAGACCATACCGTGGATGATCGACTGCGGATGGACCAGGATTTCGATCTCATCTGGGGTGAGGGTGAAGAGACGGGCGGCCTCGATCACTTCGAGGCCCTTGTTGAAAAGGGTCGCGGAGTCGATGGAAATTTTGGCACCCATCGACCAGACCGGATGCTTCAACGCGCGTTCGGGTGAGATGTCGTGCATATCGGCGAGGCTGAAGTCGCGGAATGGGCCACCCGAGGCGGTGAGGATGATTTTTTCGAGCGCGGCGCGGTTGCCGTCGGCAAGGGCCTGGAAGATAGCATTATGCTCGGAATCGACCGGCAGGAGAGTGGCTCCGGCGCTGGCGATGGCGCGGAGGAACACCTCGCCGGCGGAGACCAAGGCCTCTTTATTGGCGAGAGCAATGGCGTGGCCGTTGGCGGTGGCGGCGAGGGTGGGTTCGAGCCCGGCGGTGCCGGTGATAGCCGCCATGGTCCAGTCAGTCGGGATGCCGGCAGCGGCGATTACTGCGGCGCGACCGACCTCGATGCGGATGCCGGTGCTGGCAAGCGCGTTGCGCAATTCACCGTAGGCCGCTTCATCGGCGATGACCACCACATCCGGGCGGAGGGACTTCGCCTGTTCGGCGAGCAGGGTCGCGTTGCTGCCGGCGATCAGAGCGTTGACGTGGTAGGCATCGGGGGTGGCTAGAAGCAAGTCTACGGTCTGGGTACCGACGCTGCCGGTCGAGCCGAGGATGGTGATGGTTTTCACCGCCATAGCGGAAGCCCTCCTTGGGCGAGCCAGGCGAGAAGGGCGGCGAGCGGGGCGGCAGCGAGAATGCCGTCCAGTCGGTCGAACAGCCCGCCGTGACCGGGGATTGTGTTGCCGGAATCCTTGACGCCAAGCCGTCGTTTTAGTCCGCTTTCGGCAAGGTCGCCCACCTGGGAGATCAGGGAGAGTGCCGCGGCAGGCAGCAGACCGAGTGGGCCGCCGGCGAAGATCGCCCCGGCGAGACTGCCGATGATCAGGCCGCCGAGGGCACCGCTAACGGTTTTGCCGGGGGAGATGGCTGGAGCAAGCTTGCGGCCGCCGAGTAGGCGACCGACGAGATAGGCGCCGATGTCGGTCAGCCAGACCACGAGAAGGAGGAAGAGGACATCGTCAAGCCCGGTGACCGGCCGGTTGCGGAGCCAGAGCAGGGCGAGGGCGGGCAAGCCAGCGTAGGCCGCGCCGACGAGCAGGAAGCGAGTGCGGGTGCGCTGCGCCACGTGATGGCTCAGGGTGCGCCATTCGTGAAGCAGACCTAGAAAGACGACAGCGATCAGCCCATCCCAGACCCAGCCGCCGGCGATCAGGCTCAACAGGGTGACCGGGATCAGGACGGTGGCGGAGGCGGCGCGGATGCCGAGGTCCTGAAATTTCGACCGGTTGGTTGGTGCGGTTGCCAGATGAACGCTCATTGCGCCGGGACGGGGCTGGGGCGCGCGCCGAACCGGCGATCGCGCCGGGCGTATTCCGCGATGGCGTCGGCGAGGTTGGAGGCACCAAAATCGGGCCAGAGAGTATCGTCGAATATGAGCTCGGCATAGGCGGCCTGCCAGAGCAGGAAATTCGATAGGCGCTGCTCGCCGCTGGTGCGGATCACCAGATCGGGGTCGGGCATGGCGGCGGTGGCAAGATGGGCGGTGAAACCGGCCTCGTCGATCGCGTCGGGGTTGAGCGTTCCGGACTTGGTTTCGCGAGCGATGCGCTGGGCGGCGGCGACGATTTCAGCGCGGGCGCCATACGATAGGGCAATGACCAAGTGGAGTCGGTCGTTGGTGCGGGTGCGGGCTTCGGCGGTAGCGAGTTCGGCTTCGAGTGCGGGGCCGAACCGGTCGCGTTCGCCGATGACGTGAAGGCGCACGCCGGCTTCGGCGAGTTCGTTGAGTTCAGAGCGGAGGTAATGTCGAAGCAGGAAGGTCAGATCAGTGACTTCATCGGCCGGACGGCGCCAATTTTCCGAGGAGAAGGCGAATAGGGTGAGCCAGCGGATGTTGTGCTCGATCGCCGCTTCGATGGTACGGCGGACGGCGCGCACACCCTCGCGGTGGCCGGCGGCGCGGGGAAGGTTGCGGCGTGCCGCCCATCGGCCATTGCCGTCCATGATAATGGCAATGTGGCGCGGGATCAGCGGTGGAGGCTGGCTTGACATGTCCGGGATCAGACCTGACGGATATCCTTATCTTTTTCAACCAACAATTCGTCGATTTTCCTAATCATCGCATCCGTCAGTTTTTGCACGGCATCCGACCAGTCGCGCATCTGATCTTCGCCGATCTCGTGCTTCTTTTCGAGCGCCTTGATGGTTTCCATGCCGTCGCGCCGCACGCCGCGTACCGCGATGCGGGCACCCTCGGCGTATTTGCCGGCAGCTTTGGCAAGCTCACTGCGGCGTTCCTCGGTCAGGATCGGCAGCGGCACACGGATCATCTGGCCGTCGGGCTGGGGGTTGAGGCCGAGGCCACAGTCACGGATCGCAGTGACGGTTGCGTTGACCATTGAGCGATCCCAGACCTGAACAGTGAGCATGCGCGATTCAGGCACGGCGATGGTCGCAACCTGGTTAAGCGGCATCATGGTGCCGTAGGCTTCCACCTTGACCGGTTCGAGCAGGGCGGGATTGGCGCGACCGGTACGTAGGCCGGAGAATTCGCGTTTCAGCGTGTCCATCGCGCCATCCATCCGGCGGGATAGGTCGGCGGAGAGACTTTCGAGATCGGTCGGCATGGCGAGATCCTAATGCTGTTCGACGATGCGGGTGAACTTGCCCTCGCCGCGCATGACGGCGGCGAAGGCGCCCGGAGCGCGAATGTTGAAGACGATGATCGGCAGATCGTTTTCGCGGGCGATGCTGATGGCGGCGGCATCCATCACCGAGAGGTCCCGGGACAGGATATCGAGATAGGAGAGTTCGTGATAACGCTCGGCATTCGCAACTTTGCGTGGATCGGCGGAATAGACGCCGTCGACTTGGGTGCCCTTCAGAAGCGCGTCGCATTTCATTTCTGTGGCGCGGAGCGCGGCGGCCGTGTCGGTGGTGAAAAACGGGTTGCCGGTGCCGGCGGCGAATATCACAACGCGCCCCTTTTCCATGTGGCGCTCGGCACGGCGACGGATGTAGGGTTCGCAGACCGCAGCCATCGGGATAGCGGATTGCACGCGCGTTGGTACGCCGCATTTTTCGAGGGCGGATTGCATGGCGAGCGCGTTCATCACGGTGGCGAGCATGCCGATGTAATCTGCTTGTGCGCGGTCCATGCCGCCAGCAGCGCCGGAAATACCGCGGAAGATATTGCCACCGCCAATCACCAGGCAAACCTCGGTGCGGGTGGCGACGACATCAGCCACGTCCTGTGCGATAGCTGCGACTGTTTCGGTGTCGAGCCCGTAGTCACGCCGACCCATCAGGGCCTCGCCTGAGATTTTCAGCAATACGCGGTGGTAGAGCGGCCTGGCTTGGGCGTCATGATGGATCATGGGGGGGTTTCATCCGATTCCGGTGGCGGATGCAAGGCGGGGAGCGGCGTTATGGGCCACCCCATCGGCATGACGGGTGAAAAGGGTGAATAGTCGGGTGGTGATCGGACCGGGCAAACCATTGGCGATCGGGACGCCGTCGACCGCGACGATCGGTTTGACGAATGACGTGGCGCTGGTGAGGAACACCTCGCGGGCATCGCGGAATTCGGCCTCGGTCAGGCCGCGTTCCTCGAAAGGGATGGCAGAGTCACGCAGCAGAGCGGTCAGCGCGGCGCGGGTACATCCGGGAAGGATGTAATCGTCAAGGTGGCGGGTGCGGAGGATGCCGTTCGCATCAACCGCCCAGACAGTGGTGGAGGCCCCCTCGGTGATGTGACCTGACCGATCGATCAGGATGGCTTCATAGGCGCCGGCCTCGCGTGCCCTTTGCTTGGCGAGGCAGTTGGGTAGGAGATTGATGGTCTTGATGTCGCAGCGGCCCCAGCGGATGTCCGGCACGGTGATGGCGATGCCGGCCCATGATGCGATGTCGCGCGGGAAGGGATGCCCGTGGCGCGCGGTGACGACCAGCGACGGTGGGACGGATTTCGGAAAGGCATGGTCGCGCCGTGCGACGCCGCGTGTAATCTGCATGTAGACGATTCCCTCATGCACCCGATTGCGCCGCACAACCTCGCGCAGAACGACAAGGAGGGATGCGTCGTCCATGGGCGCGGGGATGGCGATCTCGCGCAGCGATCGGGCTAGGCGGGCGAGATGCAGATCGGTGTCGACGAAGCGACCGTCGTGAATATGGATAACTTCGTAGATGCCGTCAGCGAACTGGTACCCGCGATCTTCGATGTTAACGCAGGCATCGCGTTGGGGTCGGTAACGCCCATTTACATAGGCAAAGCGGCTCATGGTTCCTTAACCATCATGATCGGTCCGGTCGGCTGACTATCGCGAATACCCAGGAGGGCGACACCGAACATGGCAGCTAGGACACCGATCACGATGACCATAAGACGGATCCGATAGGAGATCAGATCGCTGGCCCGCAATGTCGCATGGTTCAACACGACGGCCGCGCGCGCCATGCCCGCCCGGTCCGGCGTGAGAGTGGCAAGGGTCTTTTGGCCGTTGATGCCGAGTAGCGGTTTTGCTTGGGCAAGGGCCATCTTCATCGCCCCGGTATCGCCGGTCGCCGCGGCCTGCGCGAGTTCAGCCTCAACAATCACACCCCGCATGCCAGGGATCGGTGACGCATAGGTCGCAAACACGCCGATCAACGTGATCATGAGAAAAGCCGTCAACATCATGCCGATCCGCTGACCCGAAATTCGCTCACGCGCCACCATACCACCTATCTCTTTGCTGCCACCTGATCCATGCGACCCGAGGCGCATTACGTCAATCCGGCGGAAGCGAGAACAAGTGATGCCAGAGGTACTGCCCGGGAAGCCGTTAAAGGCTCTGCTTATGATTGGCGTCAAGTCTTGGGTAAGGCGACAAAGTGCCTCAGGCTTGCGTTCTCGCATCCTGTGCGGGTTGACAGAACAACGTCGGGTTTCCATAAGCCTCGCAACTCGAACGTAAAGACTGAGATAGAGATCATGAAAATTCGAAATTCACTTCGTTCCGCCAAGGCTCGCGACAAGAATTGTCGTGTGGTGCGCCGTCATGGTCGCGTTTATGTGATCAACAAGAAGAATCCGCGGATGAAAGCTCGTCAGGGCTGAGGTGGTTGGCCGGTCTAACGGCTTTCTGTTAGATAGAGCGGGGGCTTTCTTCAAAATGGAAGCCCGAGATGTTTCTTTAATCTGATCCGCCGCCAGCCTCATAGCCGCAGAGACGGGTAAAATGTTTTTTGCTTCTTTCTTCACGAAAGAAGCACTTGCTTCGCCTTAAACACCCCACCCCAACTCTTAACTCACGCGCTCGACCCACCCGTACCCGATATTTTCCGCAGCGGCGCTTTGCTATGTCGTGTGCTGGTGGTAGAAATTCCTTTGTGTCCAAGGGAACTGAGCCATGATCGAGTTGCCGAAGCCGAAAACCGACGTGTTGGCGCGACGCGATGCCGTGCATGCAGGATTGTGTGCGATCATGCAGGGTCGTGGCGTGATCACGGACCCGACCAAGCTGAAACCGTATGAGACCGATGGGTTGTCGGCGTATCGGCAGATGCCTCTGGCGGTAGTCTTGCCGGAAAGCACCGAGCAGGTGGCTGCGGTGTTGCGGTTCTGCCATGAAAATGGGGTGCGGGTGGTACCGCGTGGGGCCGGGACGTCGCTGGCGGGTGGGGCTTTGCCGCTCGAAGATGCCGTGGTGATCGGCATGATGCGGATGAACCAAATCGTCGAGGTGAATTATCGCGATCGGTATGCGGTGGTGCAGGCCGGCGTAACCAATTTGGGGATTACCAAGGCCGTGGAAGCGGACGGGTTTTTCTATGCGCCTGATCCGTCCAGCCAGTTGGCGTGCATGATCGGCGGCAATATCGGGATGAATTCCGGCGGGGCGCATTGCCTGAAATATGGTGTGACCGCGAACAACGTGCTCGGCATCAGACTGGTGACGATCGAGGGCGAGATTTTGGAGCTGGGTGGCACCCATCTCGACACGGCCGGGTATGATTGGCTTGGCATCGTGGTCGGCAGCGAGGGTCAGTTGGGCATTGCGACCGAGATCACGGTGCGGATTCTGCGCGCGCCGGAGGGCACGCGGGCGATGCTGGCGGCGTTCGATAGCAATGAGGTTGCGGGTGCGTGCGTTGATGCGATCATTGCTTCTGGGATTATCCCGGTAGCGTTGGAGTTCATGGACCGGCCGGCGATCCATGCGTGTGAGGCGTTTGCGCATGCGGGCTATCCGCTCGATGCCGAGGCGATGCTGATCATCGAGGTTGAGGGGTCGATGGCCGAGCAGGATTGGCTGCTGGGGCAGATCAAGGAGATCTGCGCGCGGTTCAACCCGATCAGCTTGAAGGTCTCGCAATCTGCTGAAGAATCAGCGGCGATCTGGAAAGGGCGCAAGGGGGCGTTCGGCGCGGTGGGGCGTATTTCGCCAGATTATCTCTGCATGGATGGCACGATTCCAACCAGCACGCTGCCGCTGGTGTTGCGGCGGATCAGTGAGATGAGCGTACAATACGGGTTGCAGGTGGCGAATATTTTCCATGCCGGGGACGGTAATCTGCATCCGTTGATCATGTTCGATGCCAATGATCCGACCAGCATGCACAAGGCTGAGGCGTTCGGCGCGGATGTGCTGCGCTTGTGCGTCGAGGTGGGCGGATGCCTGACTGGTGAGCACGGCGTGGGGGTGGAGAAGCGAGATCTGATGAATGTGCAGTTCACCGAGATCGAGTTAGAAGCGCAGCGGCGGGTGAAATCGGCGTTCGACCCAGAGTGGCTGCTCAACACTGCTAAAGTGTTTCCGTTGCAGGCGGGCATCAATTCGGCCGGGTCGGAAGTATTGCCGCGGGCGGCATGATCGCGCTTAGCGCAGGCGGCATAATCGCGCCGGAGGAAGAAGCCGGGTTTGTCGCCGCGATCAGCGCCGCGGCGGCGGATCGCGCACCGCTGGCGATCGAAGGGTTGGGCAGCAAGGCCGGGTTTCTGCGCGAGATTCAGACGACGGCGACGCTGAGCACCCGCAATTTTACCGGCATACCGCTGTATGCGCCGCAGGAATTGATCATTTCGGTGCGGAGTGGCACGACCTTGGCGGCGGTGGAGGCGAAGCTGGCCGAAGGCGGGCAGCATCTGATCGCGGAGCCGCCACATTATGCGTTTCTCGAGGCACGGGCACAGACGATCGGCGGGGTGGTTGCGGCCAATCTGTCCGGGCCGCGCCGGGTGGCCTGGGGGGCCATGCGCGATCATGTGATGGGGATGCGGGCGGTGACCGGGAGGGGTGAACTGATCCGCTCCGGCGGGCGGGTGCTCAAGAACGTCACCGGGCTCGATTTATGCAAATTGTTCGCCGGGTCTTACGGCACGCTCGGGGTAATGACTGAGGTGACGCTGAAAGTGCTGCCTAAACCTCAAGCGACCGGGACGGTGGTGTTGCACGGATTGCCGTCGCACGAGGCGGTTCGGGCACTGGCTGTGGCGCTGGGTTCACCGTTTTCGGTGTCGGGGGCTGCATTTCTGCCGCAGGAAGCCGCGATGGCGGTGGGGCATGAGCGTGCGATCACGATTGCGCGGATCGAGGATTTTGCGGATTCGGTGACTTATCGGACGGCGCAATTAGCGGCATTGTGGGCAAAGTTTGGGGTCGTCGAAACGCTGGAGACCGCGGCGAGCGTCACATTGTGGCGGGCGGTGCGCGATGCCGAGCCGCTGCCAATCCAGCCGGGCGATGCCGTATGGCGGGTTTCGGTGCGGCCCTCATTAGGGGCAATGGTGCTCGATGCCGGGCACGCCGCCGGGCTATTCGGCTATCTCGACTGGGGTGGTGGGCTGGTGTTCCTGACTGGACCGGCGACGCATGAAGCGCACCAGGCGGTAGTGGATGCGGCGCGGCGAGCCAAGGGGGATTGGTGGCTGTTGCGCGCACCGGCTGCGCTACGCCAATCGACCGATGCGGTGCCGCACGAAGCGCCCGCGCTGGCGGCGATCCGTCAGCGGGTGGTTGCCGCGTTCGATCCATCCGGCATCCTCAATCCTGGGCGACTGTTCGCGACCTGAAACCGGAAACTGATGCAAACCAATTTCAATGCTGAGCAACTAGCCGACCCGAATATCGCCGTGGCCGACACGATATTGCGCTCCTGCGTGCATTGCGGGTTTTGTACGGCGACCTGCCCGACCTTCGTAACGGTGGGGGACGAGGACGACAGTCCGCGCGGCCGGATCTACCTAATCAAGGATATGCTGGAGACCGGCGCCGCCGCCAGCGCGTCAGTCGCGTTTCATCTGGATCGCTGCCTGTCGTGCCTGGCGTGCATGACCACGTGCCCCTCTGGCGTCGATTACATGCATCTGATCGATTATGCGCGGGTACGGGTCGAGGAAAGCTATGAGCGACCAGCGCATGACCGCGCATTGCGCGCCTTGCTGGCGGCGGTGCTGCCGTATCCGGCGCGAATGCGAGCGGCATTGCGTGGGGCGAAACTTGGGCGGTTCGTGCGTGGCATAATTGGCGGAGATGGCTTGCTAGGGCAGAGGCTTCGCGCGATGCTCGACCTCGCTCCTAGCGCGGTGGCGGGGCCGAGTTCGACTGAACGGCCTGGCGTGTTTCCCGCAGAGGGGACCCGGCGGGCGCGTGTGGCGCTGCTTGCCGGATGCGCACAGCAGGTAATCGACCCCGGAATTCACGACGCGACGATCCGGTTATTGACGCGCATGGGCGTCGAGGTGGTGGTGGCGGAGGGGGCCGGGTGCTGCGGCGCGCTGACGCATCATTTGGGCAAGCATGAGGCCGCGCTCGATTTCGCGCGAGCGAACGTGGCGGCTTGGAGCCGTGAAATCGGTGCGGGTGGGTTAGACGCAGTGGTAACCGATACCTCCGGCTGCGGTACTGTGGTGAAGGATTACGGGTTTCTGTTGCGCGACACGCCTGAGGCAGCGAATGCGGCGCGAATTGCCGGGATCGCGTTGGATATCTCTGAACTGCTGATGCGCCTTGATTATCGGTCGACTCGGGCGCCGGTGCCGGAGATCGTGATCGCATATCACGCGGCTTGTTCGCTGCAGCACGGTCAGCGGGTGACGGACGCGCCCAAGGCGCTGCTGCGGCGAGCGGGATTTACCGTGGTCGAGCCGCGGGATGCGCATTTATGTTGCGGATCCGCCGGGACGTATAATCTGTTGCAACCGGAATTGGCAGGGCAGTTGCGACTGCGGAAGCTGGAGACGATTGCGCCGCTTCACGCTGATGCGATCGCCAGCGGCAACGTCGGGTGTCTGACGCAGCTAGCGGGGACAACGATTCCCACGATCCACACGGTCGAGTTGCTGGATTGGATGGCTGGCGGACCACGGCCGACGAAACTGCCCGACCGTGGCTAAAGCGATGACAACGCGACCGGAAGGACATGTAATGACGCGAGGGGAGTGGCTCCGCTCATCGTGATAAGTTCTGGGCGGGTTTGGCATAGTGGCATGGCCTGTGGCGATAAAGGAATTTGTTAAGCTCTCGCTGATACTATCGGCTCATGGATCAGAGGGTTGGGATCAGGGATAGTGGCGTAATCAAGCCGGATGTCCGACAGTCGCTGCTGTTCTACGGTCTGATCGCGATGGCCGGTATGGCGATTGAAATCACGTGTAGCTTGAACGGGATCGGGCGAGTTGTGCGGGGCGGGCTGATTGATCCGGACAGTTTTATGCGCCTGGTGCGGATCGGGCAGGGGCTGCGGCTCGGCCACCTGGTGAACGTGGTGCAGCGTGATGACTCCGGTGCGCCAATGGTGATCGAGTGGTCTCGTCTGTTCGATTGGCTGATCGTCGCTCTTGCGACCCCGTTGGCACCTTGGCTGGGATGGCATCGGGCGCTGTTTGTGGCGGGTGTCGCCACCGGACCACTGTCGGCGGGAGGGCTCGCTGCAGGCCTTGCCTTTGCGGCGTCGGCAGTGGGGGGGCGGAATTGGGCGTGGACCGTTCCGGCGATCGGGCTGCTGCAGCCGGGGATCATGGGCTTCGCTGGTTTCGGTATTATCCATTATCACATCGCCCAGATTGCGCTGGTTGCGTTCTGTGTCGGCTTCGCGCTTCGCGCGGCGGGTGTTGAACCGCCTAGGAAGGCTGGGTGCGATAGGATGGGCTGGGCGTGCGGAGCAAGCGGTGGGCTGGCGCTGTGGCTCATGCCGGAGACGATGCCGTTCGTGTTACTAAGCTTTGTTGGGCTGGGATATGTCTGGCTGTTCAGGCCGATCGGCCGGATGATGCTCCGACTGGGTGGCGGTTTCGTGGTGACGTTGACGCTGGCGCTGCTGATCGATCCGCCCCATGGCGGGATCGGGGTTGCCGAGGTCGACCGGTTGTCGATTGTGTATGTCTGGCTTGGTGTGGTGGTGTCGGTTGTAGGACTGGGCCTCGCGTGCCTGGATCGGGTGTGCCGCGTGGCAGGCTTGCGGATCGGGCTAGGTATCGGCGGAGCAGTTGCCGCATTCGGGCTTTGGCTCGGACGATTTCCGGACGTTGCCCTGGGACCTTATGGCGTTATTCCGGCGCGGGATATGCGGGTTTTTTTTGGGCATATGTCGGAAACCCAGCCCGTGCATGGGTTCGCTCAGGCGGCGCTGCTGTTGGGACCAGGCGGACTGGCGCTGTTGTATGGAATGCATCGGGCGTGGCGGGCACGGGCAGCGCCGATCGGGTGCGGTGGGTGGATGCTATTTTCCGCCGGCGTCGCGCTGAGCCTGGGGCTGACGGCACGATTCGTGATTTTTCAGCAATACCCAGCGGCTGCGGTGGCCGGGTTGCTCCCGGTGGTGCTCGATGATGCCTCGGCATACTGGCTGGCACAACCGAGGCGGGCGATGCTGGCCCGGATTGGGGTGATCGCCCTCCTTCTTGTTGGCCCCTATGGTCCTGGTGTCGCGATGGCTACGGCGGCACCTCAAGCGTCACCAGCGCGGTGCCGGTTGCGGCATATCGCGTCGTTACTGCACGTGGCTGCCGGTGCGGTGGTATTGACACCGATACAGGATGTGCCGGAATTACTGTATCGCACCCAAATTATCGCGGTCGGATCGCTTTATCAGCACGGTATTAGAGGGTATCTCAGGGCACGGCGCGCCTGGCGGTCGCCTGTCGGAGTGGTTGAGCCGACTGCCGTGGCCGCGACTTTGGCGGCGTTCGTTCTGGTGTGTGAGCGGCGGGAGCGCCGGATCGCGGGAAATCGGCCAAGAGGCAATGGTGTTGGGGAGAGGCAGTTGGGGGCGGCGCGTACCGATCGCACCACGTTAGCAGGCGCACTACAGGCGGGACTGGTGCCGCCGTGGCTGCGGTTGGTTGGGCAGGATGGTGCGAACGGCTTCCGACTATATCGGATCATCGTATCCGGGCGACGGTGATGAGGCGCAGGCGAGTCGGATCGGTTGGGGGTGAGTTTTTCACCTGATCGGCTTGACTCGGTTGTGCCTGGCACTTAAGGGAGGGTTTGTAGCGAGATGAGGGAAATACCTTCATCACGCCTTTCGTTATTCTCAGGCTTGCAGCGCCGTCATCTTTCAAAGGGTTGACTTAGGTTGCGAGTATGGGTTGCCGCAGGTGGAGTTTCTCTGCCCTGCGGTGTTTGTATGAGCGGGTGGCAGATGAGGCCTTCCCGGTGTGTTGAGCGAGACGGTTTTAGGCCAGAAGGACGACGAGTGCATGCCGACTATCAATCAGTTGATCGCCAAGGGGCGTGAAGTTCGGGCCAAGCGCAACAAGGTGCCGGCGCTGCAGAACTGCCCGCAGAAGCGTGGTGTTTGCACACGTGTTTATACAACGACCCCGAAGAAGCCGAACTCGGCATTGCGCAAGGTTGCCAAGGTGCGCTTGACCAATGGCTATGAGGTGGTGAGCTACATTCCGGGTGAGGGGCATAATCTGCAGGAGCATTCGGTCGTACTCATCCGCGGTGGTCGCGTGAAAGATTTACCGGGTGTGCGTTACCATATCTTGCGCGGCGTGCTCGACACGCAGGGCATTGCCAAGCGTCGTCAGCGTCGTTCGCTGTATGGCGCGAAGCGGCCGAAGTAAGGAGATCAGACCGTGAGCAGACGTCATTCCGCAGCGAAGCGTGAAGTTTTGCCTGACCCGAAGTTCGGCGACGTGGTGATTAATCGTTTTATGAACGTACTCATGTACGATGGCAAAAAGTCGGCGGCCGAGAGTATTGTTTATGGTGCGCTGGACAGTCTCAAGAAGCGGGGTGGGCAGAATGCTGATCCCGTTCGGCTGTTCCACGAAGCGCTTGACAATGTGAAGCCGGCGATTGAGGTACGTTCTCGCCGGGTAGGCGGTGCGACGTATCAGGTGCCAGTCGAAGTGCGGACCGAACGGCGCCAGGCTCTGGCGATTCGCTGGATCATCGAGAGTGCGCGCAAGCGGGGCGAGCATACGATGGAAGACAGGTTGTCGAACGAATTGCTGGATGCGGTGAACAACCGTGGTGCGGCAGTGAAGAAGCGTGAAGACACGCATCGCATGGCCGAAGCCAACAAGGCGTTCAGCCATTATCGCTGGTAGACGGAAACTGATCTGACGCCGGTTCTGATTGCGGCGCTGACCCAAATACGAGACGGAGATACCTATGGCCAAGGCTAAATTCGAGCGGAACAAGCCGCATTGCAACATCGGCACGATCGGCCACGTCGATCATGGCAAGACGTCGCTGACCGCGGCCATCACCAAGGTGCTGGCGAAGTCGGGTGGTGCGACGTATCGCGCCTATGACAGCATCGATGCGGCGCCGGAAGAGCGCGCCCGTGGCATCACGATCGCGACCGCGCATGTCGAGTACGAAACAGCAAACCGGCATTATGCCCATGTCGATTGCCCCGGCCATGCCGACTATGTGAAGAACATGATCACCGGTGCGGCGCAGATGGACGGTGCCATTCTGGTGGTTTCAGCCGCAGATGGTCCGATGCCGCAGACCCGCGAGCACATTCTGCTCGCCCGTCAGGTCGGTGTGCCGGCGCTGGTGGTGTTTCTGAACAAGATGGACATGGCCGATCCCGACCTGGTCGAACTGGTCGAGATGGAAGTGCGCGATCTGCTCAACAAGTATGAGTATCCCGGCGATGATATCCCCATCATCAAGGGTTCGGCGCTGTGCGCGCTGGAAGACAAGCAGCCGGAGATCGGCGAGCAGGCCGTGATCGAGCTGATGGCGGCGGTCGATGCGTATATTCCGCAGCCGGAGCGTCCGATCGACAAGCCGTTCCTGATGCCGGTCGAAGACGTGTTCTCGATTTCGGGTCGTGGCACCGTGGTGACCGGCCGCGTCGAGCGCGGCATCGTCAAGGTGGGTGACGAAGTCGAGATCGTGGGTTTGAAGGCCACGGTGAAGACGATCGTCACCGGCGTCGAGATGTTCCGCAAGCTGCTCGATCAGGGCCAGGCGGGTGATAACATCGGCGCGCTCCTGCGCGGCACAAAGCGTGAAGATGTCGAGCGTGGCCAGGTTCTGGCCGCACCGGGTTCGATCACGCCGCACACCAATTTCTCGGGTTCGGTGTATATTCTGAACAAGGAAGAGGGTGGCCGTCATACGCCGTTCTTCACCAATTATCGCCCGCAGTTTTACTTCCGCACCACCGATGTGACCGGTGTGGTGACTTTGCCGGATGGTGTCGAGATGGTGATGCCGGGTGACAACGTGACCGTCGATGTCGAATTGATCGCGCCGATCGCGATGGATGAGGGCTTGCGCTTCGCCATTCGTGAAGGCGGCCGGACCGTTGGTTCGGGCGTGGTTGCGAAAGTCACGAAGTAGGCTTCGGTTTGAGATGACCCCGCCTTCCGGCTTCGGCCGGTGGGCGGGGTGGTTTTTTGGTTATGCTACCCCCCGCTCTTTGTAACGACTATAGGTTTTGACGATGGACAATCAGAATATCCGTATTCGCCTCAAGGCGTATGATCACCGGGTGCTCGACAACAGCACCAAGGAGATCGTGAACACCGCACGGCGGACGGGCGCGCAGGTTCGGGGGCCGATTCCTCTGCCGACGCATATCGAGCGTTTCACCGTCAACCGTTCGCCGCATGTCGATAAGAAGAGCCGTGAACAATTCGAAATCCGCACTCATCTGCGGCTGCTCGACATTGTCGATCCGACCCCGCAGACGGTTGACGCGCTGATGAAGCTCGACCTTGCGGCCGGCGTCGATGTCGAAATCAAGATCTGATATCTGGAAGTAGTGTGATGCGCACCGGTATTATTGCAAAGAAGCTGGGGATGACCCGGTTGTTCAGGGATGACGGCACCCATGTGCCGGTCACCGTGCTGCACATGGACGATGTGCGGGTGGTGGTCGGTAAGACCGTGGAATCCGATGGTTATGCGGCGGTTCAGCTTGGGATCGGCCATGCCAAGACCAAGAACGTGTCCAAGCCGATGAAGGGGCATTATGCCCGCGCGAAGGTCGAACCGGCGATGCGCCTGGTCGAGTTTCGTGTGGCTGACGATGCGGTGCTGGAGGCCGGGGCGGTGCTCTCGCCCACGCATTTCACCGCGGGGCAGAAGGTCGATGTCGCGGGCATCAGCAAGGGCAAGGGCTTCGCCGGCGGCATGAAGCGGTGGAACTTCGCCGGGCTTGAAGCCTCGCATGGCGTTTCGATCAGCCATCGTTCGCTGGGTTCGACCGGCAACCGTCAGGACCCGGGCAAGACCTTCAAGAACAAGAAGATGGCGGGTCATCTGGGTGACAAGCGGATCACCACGATGAACCTCGAGATCGCGGCGGTCGATGAGGCGCGCGGGCTGATCATGATCAAGGGCGGCATTCCGGGTGCGAAGAACGGCTATGTGTTCGTGCGTGACGCGGTGAAGAAAGCCCGTCCGGCCGATGCGGCCTATCCTGCCGCGTTGAAAGGCTGAGACGATGGAATACGATATTTATAATCTGCAAGCCGAGACCGCCGGCAAGATCGAACTGCCGGAAGAGTATTTCGGCATGGCGCCGCGGCCGGACATCATGGCGCGTGTGGTGCATTGGCAGTTGGCGAAGCGTCGCGCCGGCACGCACAAGACCAAGGGCATGGGCGAGGTGCAGGGCACCACGAAGAAGCCGTTCCGCCAGAAGGGTACCGGCAATGCGCGCCAGGGTTCGTTGCGCGCGCCGCAGTTCCGCACCGGTGGTGTGGTGCATGGTCCGGTGGTGCGGGATCATGGGTATTCGCTGAACAAGAAGGTGCGGCGGCTCGGGTTGATTTTCGCGCTGTCGCAGAAGGCGCTCGAGGGTAAGCTGGTTGTGCTGGATACGGTTGCGGGTGTCGCCAAGACGTCGGAACTGAGCCTCAAGATCAAGAAGCTCGGCTGGGGCCGGACTTTGGTGGTCGATGCGGTGGTCGATGACGGGTTTGCCCGGGCGAGCCGCAATCTGATCGGGATCGATGTGCTGCCGGTGGTGGGGGCGAATGTGTATGACATTCTGCACCACGACATTCTGGCGATCACGACGGCCGGTCTCGAAGGTTTGAAGCTGCGCCTGGCGGGGAAGGTTCCGCACGGCGAAGCGGCGCATGAGGAGATCGCGGCATGAGCACCAGTGTGAGCAAGGCCGACAGCAAGGCGCCGGCGGTGAAGAAGCCCGTGTTGTCGCGCGAGGCGATGTTCGATGTGATCCGTGGGCCGTTGATCACCGAGAAGGCGACCGCGCTGTCGGAGCGCAATCAGGTCGGGTTCAAGGTGGCGATCGATGCGACCAAGCCGATGATCAAGGCCTCGGTCGAGGGGTTGTTCGGCGTGAAGGTGACCGGCGTGAACACGCTGATCCAGAAGGGCAAGGCGAAGCGCTTCAAGGGTCGGCCGGGCAAGCGGTCTGATCTGAAAAAAGCGTTCGTGACGCTGGCCGAGGGCCAGTCGATCGATTTCACGACGCGTCTGGCTTGAGGCGAAATCGATGGCATTGAAACATTTCAAACCGGTCACGGCCAGCCTGCGCGGCACGGTTCTGATCGATCGCTCGGAATTGTGGAAGGGCAAGCCGGTCAAGGGTTTGACCGAGGGCAAGCATTCCACCGGCGGGCGCAACAATCATGGCCGGACCACCAGCTACTTCCGGGGCGGCGGACATAAGCGGACCTATCGGCTGGTCGATTTCAAGCGGCGCAAGTTCGATGTGGCGGCGATTGTCGAGCGGTTGGAATATGACCCGAACCGGTCGGCGTTTCTCGCGCTGGTGAAATATGCCGACGGGGAGTTGTCGTATATTCTGGCGCCGCAGCGGTTGAAGGTCGGTGATCAGGTGGTTTCGGGCCTGAAGGTCGACATCAAGCCGGGCAATGCGATGCCGCTGTCGGCGATTCCGGTCGGCACGATCATTTGCAATATCGAGATCAAGGCGGGTGCCGGCGGCAAGATGGCGCGGTCGGCGGGCACGTTCGCTCAGCTGGTCGGCAAGGATCAGGGCTATGCCCAGGTCAAGCTGATGTCGGGCGAGTTGCGGTTGATCCGGGGCGAGTGCATGGCGACGATCGGGGCGGTGTCAAACCCGGATCATTCGAACCAGGAACTCGGCAAGGCCGGGCGCAATCGCTGGCTGGGTCGTCGTCCGCATAACCGTGGCGTGTCGATGAACCCGGTGGATCACCCGTTGGGTGGTGGTGAAGGCCGGACTTCGGGCGGTCGTCATCCGGTGACGCCGTGGGGCAAGCCGACCAAGGGCTACAAGACACGTTCGAACAAGCGGACGGATGATCTGATCATCCGGCGCCGTAAGGTCGGGAAGGGCTGATCGATGACACGCTCCGTATGGAAAGGCCCGTTCGTTGACGGGTATATGCTGGCCAAGGCCGAGACCTCGCGCGCTTCGGGCCGCAACGAGATCATCAAGATCTGGTCGCGCCGCTCGACCATTCTGCCGCAGTTCGTGGGATTGACGTTCGGCGTTTACAATGGCCGGAAGTTTCTGCCGGTTCAGGTCAACGAGAACATGGTCGGCCACAAGTTCGGCGAATTCTCGCCGACCCGCAGTTTCACCGGCCATTCGGCCGACAAGAAGGCGAAACGAGGCTGATATGAGCAAGCCCAATCATCCCCGCATGCTGGCGGAAACCGAAGCCGAGGCGGTGTTGCGCAACATTCGCGTCAGCCCGCGCAAATTGAATATTGTTGCGACCTCGATTCGCAACCTGCCGGCCGGGCGCGCGATCGCCGAACTCACGTTCAGCAAGAAGCGGATCGCCCAGGACGTGAAGAAGCTGTTGCAGTCGGCGGTGGCGAATGCCGAGAACAACCATCAGCTCGATGTCGATCGTCTGGTCGTCACCACGGCGGAGGTCGGCCGCGGCATCGTGATGCGGCGGTTTCAGGCGCGGGGTCGCGGCAAGGCGGCGCGGGTCGAGAAATGGTTCAGCCATCTGCGCATCGTGGTCGCGGAGCGGGATATCGTTACCAAGGCTGAAAAGCGTGCGAGCAGCGCGCGGGGCGTGAGTGCGGCGGGTCGGAATCGGCCGGTCGATGCAGCGGGTCCGATCATTGAAGGGGCGCAGGCGTAATGGGTCACAAGGTCAATCCGATCGGGCTGCGGCTCGGCATCAACCGCACCTGGGACAGCCGGTGGTTTGCGGGTACCGATTATGCCAAGCTGCTGCATGACGATTTGAAGCTGCGCGAGCATCTGATGACGCGGCTTGCCGGGGCCGGCATTTCCAAAGTGCTGATCGAGCGCCCGGCGAAGAAGCCGCGGGTGACGATTTATGCGGCGCGGCCTGGCGTGGTGATCGGCAAGAAGGGCCAGGATATCGACGTTCTGAAGAAGGAATTGTCGGTGATGGCGAAGGCCGAGGTCTCGCTGAACATCGTTGAGATCCGCAAGCCGGAAATCGATGCTGTGCTGGTCGCACAGAACATTGCTCAGCAGCTCGAGCGCCGCGTGGCGTTCCGCCGGGCGATGAAGCGGGCGGTGCAGTCCGCGATGCGGCTGGGCGCGCAGGGGATTCGGATCAATTGCGGTGGTCGCCTCGGTGGGGCGGAGATTGCGCGCATGGAGTGGTATCGGGAAGGCCGGGTGCCGTTGCACACGTTGCGCGCCGATATCGATTTCGGCACCGCGACGGCCAAGACGACTTATGGCACGTGCGGCGTGAAGGTGTGGATCTTCAAGGGCGAGATCATGGGTCATGATCCGCTTGCGCAGGACCGCCGGGCCGCCGAACAAGCGCCGCAGCGTTAAGCGAGGATTGAGACTATGCTACAACCAAAGCGAACCAAGTTCCGCAAGGCGCACAAGGGCCGTATCCACGGCCTGGCCAAGGGGAACACCCAGTTGAATTTCGGCACGTTCGGGCTGAAGGCGATGGAGCCGGAGCGGATTACCGCGCGGCAGATCGAGTCGGCGCGTCGTGCGATCACGCGGCAGATGAAGCGTGCGGGCCGCGTGTGGATCCGGATTTTTCCGGATCTGCCGGTTTCGACCAAGCCGGCCGAAGTGCGCATGGGCTCGGGCAAGGGTAGCCCGGAATTCTGGGTGGCGCGGGTGCATCCCGGCCGGATCATGTTCGAGATCGACGGCGTTGCCGAAGGGATCGCCCGCGAGGCGCTGACCCTGGGGGCGGCGAAACTGCCGATCAAGACGAAAATTGTCACCCGCATCGGGGAGGCTTGAGATGGCGAAGGACGGGGTCAACAAGGCGGCCGACATTCGGTTGAAGTCGCCGGACGAGACCAATGATCTGTTGCTGGATTTGAAGCGCGAGCAGTTGAATCTGCGGTTCCAGCGGGCGACCGGCCAGCAGGAGAATACCAGCCAGATGCGCAAGACACGGCGCGATGTGGCGCGGGTGAAGACGATTATGGCCGAGCGCGTCCGCGCTGCGGCCAAGGTTTGAGGGGTTACGAGTTATGCCAAAGCGCGTCCTGACCGGGCGGGTCGTGAGCGACAAGATGGACAAGACCGTTACGGTCTTGGTCGAGCGTCGCATCATGCATCCGCTGTACAAGAAATTCATTCGCCGTTCGAAGAAGTATGCGGCGCATGACGAGGCAAACATCTGTGCCACCGGTGATCTGGTGCGCATCGAGGAATGCCCGCCGATCAGCAAGCGCAAGGCGTGGCTGGTGACCGCACGCAACGGCGAACAGCTGAACGCGGCACCGACCGAAGCACAGGTGGCCTGATATGATTATCGTTGAATCCAATCTCGATGTGGCCGACAATTCCGGTGCGCGGCGGGTGCAGTGCATCAAGGTGCTCGGCGGCTCGAAGCGCCGGATCGCCTCGGTCGGTGACGTGATCGTGGTGTCGATCAAGGATGCGATCCCGCGCGGCAAGGTCAAGAAGGGCGATGTGCATCAGGCCGTGGTGGTGCGCACCGCCTATCCGGTGCGGCGCGCCGATGGCAGCGTGATCCGGTTCGACCGCAATGCGGCCGTGCTGATCAACAAGCAGATGGAGCCGATCGGCACCCGTATTTTCGGGCCGGTGACGCGTGAGTTGCGGGCGCGCAAGTTCATGAAGATCATTTCTCTGGCCCCGGAGGTGCTGTAATATGGCCGCACGTATCCGCAAGGGCGACCAGGTGATCGTGATCGCCGGCGCCAGCAAGGGCCGCCAGGGTGAAGTGCTGCGCGTGTTGCCCACCGTGAACAAGGCGGTGGTGCAGGGCGTTGCGGTGGCCAAGAAGCACACCAAGGCGCGTGGCATGGGTGAGCCGGGCGGCATCATCAGCAAGGAAATGCCGATCCATTTGTCGAATATCGCATTGATCGATCCCGAGACGAAGAAGGCCACGCGTATCGGCTTTCGCACGCTCGAGGATGGTCGCAAGGTCCGGGTCGCGCGCAAGAGCGATTCCGTGATCGACGGTTGAGGGTAGTATCATGAGCGAGGCCAGTGCCAAGACGAGGCTGCACCAGCATTACCACGATGTGGTGCGCGCGGCGTTGCAGAAGGAATTCGGCTACACCAACGTGATGCAGGTGCCGAAATTGGAAAAGATCGTCATCAACATGGGTGTTGGCGAGGCGGCGGCCGATCAGAAGAAGCTCGACCAGGCGGTGGCCGAGTTGACGCTGATCGCCGGGCAGAAGCCGGTCAAGACCGTGGCGAAAAAGGCGATCGCCGGGTTCAAGATCCGTAAGGGTCTGCCGATCGGGTGCAAGGTGACGCTGCGCCGGGCGCGGATGTATGAGTTTCTCGACCGTCTGGTCACGATTGCTCTGCCGCGCGTGCGCGATTTCCGCGGCATTTCCGGTAAGGGTTTCGATGGCCGTGGCAATTTCGCCATGGGCATGAAGGAACAGATCGTGTTTCCGGAAATCGAGTATGACAAGGTCGATACCGTTCGCGGTATGGATATCGTGTTCGTCACCACGGCCAAGAACGATGCCGAGGCGAAGGCACTGCTCAAGGGGTTCAGCATTCCCTTCGTGTGAGAGGGTCGGCCGGGTACTTATCCCGGCGGGTCGTTTTGCTTGGGTGTGATGGGCGCGTACACAGTTTTTAGGGAAAACCGTCGGCGGGTGCTGACAGGTTCCGGAGGATAGAAGACGATGGCGAAGACCTCTCAGGTCAATCGGAATAAGCGGCGGGAAAAGATGGCGGCGCGCGACAAGGGCAAGCGCGCGGTCCTGAAAGCGATCGTGATGGATCGCACCCTGCCGGTCGAGGACCGTTTCGACGCGACTATGAAGCTGGCTCAACTGCCGCGCAATGGTGCGGCCGTGCGGGTGCGGCTGCGGTGCGAGCTGACCGGCCGTTCGCGCGGCAATTATCGTAAATTCAAGCTTTGCCGCATCGCGTTGCGCGACTTGGCCAGTGCCGGGCAGATCCCCGGCATGGTCAAGGCGAGCTGGTAAGGAGGGCAAGCCATGTCGATGTCTGATCCGTTGGGTGACATGCTCACCCGTATCCGTAATGCGCAGCGCGCGCGCCACACCATGTGTGTCGCTCCGGCCTCGCATCTGCGGGCCAATGTGCTCGAAGTGTTGAAGCGCGAGGGGTTCATTCGCGGGTTCTCGAAAGAGGATCTGCGCCCCGGTGTCGCGCAATTGCGCATCGAGCTGAAGTATAACGAGGGCGAGCCGGTGATCAAGGAGATTACGCGGATCTCCCGCCCGGGACGCCGGGTGTATTCGAAGATCAAGGAATTGCCGCGGGTTTATGCCGGGTTGGGGATCTCCATCCTGTCGACGCCGCGCGGCGTGATGAGCGATGTCGAAGCGCGCACTGCCAATGTTGGTGGTGAAGTGCTCTGCCGCGTATTCTGAGGAGGCAGCATCATGTCACGTGTAGGTAAATATCCGGTTCCGCTGCCGCAGGGCGTTTCGATCACCGTGGTCGATGGCATTCTGACCGCGAAGGGCAAGCTCGGCGAGTTGACCATGCCGGTGTCCGAACGGGTCGAGGCGAAGATCGAGGATGGTCGGCTGGCGGTGATTCCGCGCAACAAGGAAGCCGCATCACGCATGATGTGGGGCACCACGCGCGCGAATGTGGCCAATATGGTCGAGGGTGTCTCGAAGGGCTATGCGAAGGTTCTGGAAATCACCGGGACGGGTTTCCGCGCTTCGGTGCAGGGCTCGAACCTGGTGATGAACCTGGGGTTTTCGCATGATGTGGTGTTTCCGGTTCCGCCGGGCATCAAGATTTCCTGCGAGAAGCCGACCTTGATCAAGGTCGAGGGGATCGACAAGCGGCTGGTGGGTCAGGTTTGTGCCGAGATCCGCGCCTTCCGTCCGCCGGAGCCCTATAAGGGCAAGGGCGTGAAGTTCGAGGGCGAGGCGATCCGGCGTAAGGAAGGCAAGAAGAAGTAATGACCGCGACATATGACAATGAAGTGCGGCGCCGTCAGCGCCTGCGCTACCAGCTGAAGCAGAAATCGGGTGGGCGGCTGCGGCTTTCCGTGTTTCGATCGGGCAAGCACATCTATGCCCAGGTGATCGATGATGCTGCCGGGCGCACGCTCGCGGCCGCATCGTCGCTCGATGCCGGGTTGAAGGCCGATCTGAAGACCGGTGCGGACCGGGCGGCTGCGGCGGCGGTGGGTAAATTGGTTGCCGAGCGCGCCAAGGAAGCCGGGATCACCAAGGTCGCGTTCGACCGGGGTGCGTATAAATATCATGGCCGGGTGAAAGCCTTGGCCGATGCCGCTCGCGAGAGCGGTTTGGACTTCTGAGGAGCATAGCGCATGGCACGTGAAGCACGGGACGGCGGTCGTGGCCGCGAGCGCGAGCGGGATCGCGATGGTGACGAGCTGATCGACAAGCTGGTCACGATCAACCGCGTCGCGAAGGTGGTCAAGGGCGGGCGTCGGTTCGCGTTTGCTGCCCTGGTGGTGGTTGGTGACCAGAAGGGTCGCGTCGGGTTCGGCGCCGGCAAGGCGAAGGAAGTACCCGAGGCGATCCGCAAGGCGACCGAACGGGCCAAGCGCGGCATGATCCGGGTGCCGATGAAGGAAGGTCGTACCCTGCATCATGATATCGAGGGCCATTACGGCGCCGGTCATGTGGTGTTGCGTTCGGCGCCGGCGGGTACCGGGATCATCGCCGGTGGGCCGATGCGCGCGGTGTTCGAGACCTTGGGCATCGGCGATGTGGTGGCCAAATCGCTCGGCAGCCGCAATCCGCATAACATGGTGAAGGCGACGGTGGCCGCTCTGGCCAATTGCGCGAGCCCGCGCACGGTGGCGGCGCGTCGTGGCAAGAAGGTCGCCGATCTGTTCGGCACCAAGCGTGAGAAGGAGGTCGTGGCCGATGTCTGACCCGATCAAGCGCGTGCGGATTACCCAGACCGGGTCTTCGATCGGGCGCAAGCCGGGTCAGAAGGAGACGCTGGTCGGGCTGGGTCTGCGTCATATGCATTCTTCGCGTGAACTTGCGACCACGCCCGAAAATATGGGCCGGATCAAGAAGGTCGCGCATCTGTTGAAGGTCGAGGAATTGGGTCATGAATCTTAACGAACTCCGCGACAACAAGGGTTCGCGGCTGAAATCCAAGCGGCTCGGCCGCGGCATCGGCTCCGGCAAGGGCAAGACCTCCGGCAAGGGCGTCAAGGGTCAGAAGGCGCGTGAGGGCGTTTCGCTGAACGGGTTCGAGGGTGGTCAGCTCCCGATCTATCGTCGTATGCCCAAGCGCGGCTTCACCAATGTGAACCGCAAGGATTACGCGCCGCTGAACGTGGGTACGCTGGCGATGTTGATCGACTCCGGCAAGCTCGACGCTTCGGCGCCGATCACCGAGGCCAATCTGCGCGCGGCGGGGGTTTATGCCGGTTCGAAGCTGGCGGGCGTGCGGCTGCTGGGACGCGGCGAGATTTCGACCAAGGTCGAGATCGAAGTGTCCGGTGCCTCCGCCACCGCCATCGCCGCGATCGAGGGCGCCGGCGGCACGGTGAAAACGCTGGTGGCCAAAGCCGAAGCGGCAGCAGCCTAAAACCACCAAAAGTTTTTTGGTTCTTTTTTCCAAAAAAGAACTGCTTTCTTTGTGGGAAGCAGCAAAAAACTTTCGGCGTTCCGGCCTTTGCCGAAGCGAGCGCAACGCATATAACCAACGGCGTCTCATCCGCATGAGGCGCCGTTGCTATTTGGGGATCATTCATGGCTTCCGCTGCTGAACAGCTTGCATCGAGTTTAAATCTCGAAACCCTCTCGAAGGCGACCGATCTGAAGAAACGGATCTGGTTCACGCTGGGGGCGCTGATCGTGTTCCGGTTGGGGACGTATATTCCGATCCCCGGCGTCGATCCGACAGTGATGGAGCATATGCTGTCGCAAAATGGCGGCGGTGTGCTGGGCATGTTCAACATGTTCACCGGCGGCGCGCTGGGTCGGATGACGGTGTTCGCCCTGAACATTATGCCGTATATTTCGGCCTCGATCATCATGCAGCTGTTGCAGGCGGCGGTGCCGA